>OMUD01000077.1 GCA_900314125.1 uncultured Prevotellaceae bacterium
CTGGTCACTTTGCACTTGGGGCAGGTCCCGCGGTTTCGGACATACATCAAGTAAGTCACTACATGGTGATGTTTTCAGAAGGACTTTTAGAACATCAAACTGAAACCCCTACAAATTAAATCAAATCTTAAAAAAAAGTTGAAAAAATTTTTGTGGAATAGATATTATTCGTAAATTTGCAGAGCAAAACAGAAATGGGGGCGTAGCCCAGTTGGTTCAGAGCGCTGCAGTCACATTGCAGAGGTCAACAGTTCGAGCCTGTTCGTCCCCACATAGTCAGAGAGTGTGCCGTTTGGCACACTCTCTTTTTTGCATTATATTGGTACATTTGATTCATTTATTAGAATAAATGGAACATTTTTCCCAAAATAGCAATAATGTGCTATTCATAATAAGATTGTATGCATATCTTTGCTAAAAAATTATTATACGACCCTCAAAATGGATTCAATCATGAAGAAAATTGCATTAATCATCACCTGTGCCCTGACGTGCATAGGTGTTCAGGCTCAGACTGGCAAAGAATGGGACGATCCTCTGATCACGAGTGTGAATAGAGAGACTGCTCACACGATAGCCATTCCGATGTCAAGTTCGTCGGATGTGAGCAAGAACGACATGAGCTCGTCACCCTACTACCAGTCGTTAGACGGCGTCTGGAAATTTTATTGGGTAAAAAATCCTACGCTCGCCAATGTTTCGTTCTGCAGCAAAGACTATAACGACGCCTTATGGACTGATATCGACGTACCTTCGAGTTGGCAGGTGTGGGGCCTTCACCACAACAAGAACTGGGACAAGCCCCTGTATTGCAATGTGGCCTATCCATTTTCTTTCAATGAATCGACCTACAGTGTGATGGCCGACCGCCCGGGTTGGTTCACCTACAACAGCAACATGCCGAATCCTGTGGGCACTTACCGCCGTCATTTCACGATTCCAGAAGAATGGAAGGGCCGTGAGGTTTACGTGCGTTTCAACGGTGTCGGTCATGGCTATTACCTATGGGTGAATGGTAAGCGCGTAGGCTACAGCGAGGACTCCTACCTCCCTTCAGAATTCAACATCACCGATTATCTTGAGGATGGTGACAACGTGATGGCACTCCAAGTTTACCGTTTCACGAGCGGTTCGTTCCTGGAATGTCAGGACTACTGGCGATTGACAGGCATTCAGCGCCATTGTTTCCTGTGGTCCGCTCCAAAGAGTCAGATCCGTGACTATTTCTTCCGCACCGACCTTGACAACAGCTATGTGAACGCCACAGCCACCGTGGATGTTACGCTCGATGGAATTGAAGGAGCGAAAGGCGGAGAATTGGAAGTGCGGATTGAAGACCAAGGGAATCAGATTGCCCAAAGCAGCCAGACGGTAGGCTCTGGCAATACGATGAGCTTCAGCATGAACGTGTCGAATCCGAAGAAATGGAGCGCGGAGACGCCGAACCTGTATGACTTGATTCTGACGTTGAAATCATCATCTGGCGAGGTGCTTGACATCCGTGGCGGCAAGGTAGGATTCCGCGAAGTAGGCATCCGGAGCGACGGCGCCCTGATTATCAATGGCAAGCGCATGGTGTTTCATGGTGTGAACCGCCATGACTTCAGTCCCGTGAACGGCCGTGCCATCACGGCAGCTGAGATGGAAGAGGACATCAAGACGATGAAGCGTCTGAACATCAACGCCGTCCGTACCTCGCACTATCCCAACGACCCTGTGTTCTATGACTTATGCGACAAATATGGTCTGTATGTGCTGGCCGAAGCCAATGTGGAATGCCATGCCAATCAGAAACTGTCGTCGGTTGACAAATTCCGCAACGCCATGGTTGAGCGTTCGACGAACCACGTCCGTTGGCTCCGCAACCATGTCTGCATCTTCATCTGGTCGTTCGGCAATGAGTCGGGCAACGGCAACAACTTCCAATATGTGGCAAATGCCATAAAAGCCCTTGACAAGACCCGCCTGACCCATTACGAGGGCAACAGCGACTATGCCGATGTGTCGAGCACGATGTACGGAAGCTACGAGACCATCAACTGGATTGGTTCGTCGCGCCAGGGACAGAGTGGTCAGAAGCCTCATATCCAATGTGAAAACAGCCATTCGATGGGCAACTCGATGGGCAATGTGCGTGACATGTATGACCTCTATGAGAAATATCCATGTCTGACAGGTGAGTTTATCTGGGACTTCAAAGACCAGGGTCTTCTGACTCAGAGCAGTGGCGGAGTAGATTATTGGGCCTACGGCGGTGACTTCGGTGACGTTCCGAACGACGGCAACTTCTGCATCAACGGTCTGGTTCGTCCAGACTGGAGCCTGACTTCCAAATCCTACAACACCAAAAAGATTTACCAGCCTTTGGAATTCAAGGCTGTGAAAAACAGCACAAGCTCCTTCTTGATCAAGAACAAGATGGCCTTCTTGCCGAGCAACACATACGATATCCGCTACAGCCTGGTTGACGAGGAAGGGACAGTGCTCAGCAGTGGTCAGATTGACAAGATTGTGAACGCCGGCGACAGCTCTACCGTGGCACTGGACATGAGCGCCATTTCAAGTTTGGATGCCTCCAAAGAAGCCTTCATCTACTTCTGCGCCACACAGAAAGAATCAACCCCATGGGCAGAAGTTGGCTATGTGGTGGCAGAAGAGAAGTTGCCGGTGAAGACAGCGAGCAAGCCGATGTACGACCTGAGCAAATTGTCGTCGGAAGAATCGCTGGAAGTGGAAGAGACGAGTAGTTCGGTGACTGTATCCAACAGCCGATTCAAGGCTTTGTTCAGCAAAATAAACGGCACACTCTCAAGCTATTATTATGACGGCACCCTGCTGATGAACAAACCATTGCTTCTGAAAGCCTTCCGTCTGCCGACCGACAATGACGGCCGCCAGACCTCAAGCTGGGACAACATGGGCTTGAACAACCTGACCGCCAAGGGCACTGGTGCAGAAGTGGTGAAAAGTGATGACGGCAAGACCGTGACCTTGTCGATGAACAGCACCTATACTGGCAAGAACAGCACTACATTCGACGTGAACCTGAGTTTCATCGTATGCTCCGACGGCACGATAATGGTGAACAGTTTCATCCGCCCATCAATTACCGGCAGCATTATTCCGAAATTAGGATTCCGCTTGGAGATGCCTTCTTCCATGGAACAGCTGTCGTGGTTTGGCCGTGGTCCTTGGGACAGCTACCGTGACCGTAAGGAAGCCTGTCTGCCAGGCATATATGAGAGTACGGTGAGTGGTCAGCGTGAGGACTACATCCTTCCTCAGGAGCATGGCACCAAGCAGGAAGTCCGTTGGCTTAGCGTGAGAGACACCGACGGCAAAGGACTCTTATTTGTGGCTCCCGACAAGATGGCCGCTTCCGCCGTGCATTTCCGTCCAGAGGACAACTACACAAACCGCGACACCCGCAGCCGTCACACCTACCAATTCAAGAGCTGCACCAACACGGTGGTTTCACTCGATGCCTCCACCCGCGGACTGGGTAATGCCAGCTGTGGTCCTGACGTGATGGACAAATATGAATTGAAAGCCTCCAACACCGCCTTCCGTTTCGTGATCATGCCACTTCAATCTGGAGCGTCCGCCTCAGAGAAAGCGCGTGTAGGTATGCCTGTATGTCAGCCAGTGAGTTGCGAGCGTACGAACACTGGCCGCATCAAAATGAGCACGAATACCTCGAAAGCCGCCATCTACTACAGCATCGATGGCGGAGAATATCAGAAATACTCCACTACCCTTCCTTACTATGACTCCTGCACGGTGAAAGCCTACTGCACTTCGGAAGGGATGATGGACAGTCCGGTGATGGAATACACGTTTGACCTTTATGTGAACAAAAGCACATGGAAGCTGGTGTCGGTAGATAGTGACCACAGTGGCAATGAAGCCCGACTGGCCTTCGACAACAACACATCGACTTTCTGGCACACGGAATATTGGGGCAGCGAGCCCAAATGCCCTCACACGCTCATCGTAGATATGACCAAGAGCTACAATGTGACAGCCTTCACCTACCTGTCGCGTCAGGACGGCAACCAAAACGGCATGGTGAAAGGATATGAGATTTACCTGAGCACAGACGGCAAGACATGGGGCAGCCCAGTGGTGAGCGGTGAGTTCAAGAACACAAGCTCGCTGCAGACCGCATCGTTGAGCACTCCGACCATAGGCCGCTATTTCAAGTTTGTGGCCAAATCAGAAATCAACGGAAATGCCTGGACTTCCGCCGCCGAGATTGGCATTCAGGCCATTCCTCTGAGCACCGGCATAGAGCAGGTGTCGGCCGACGGCATTTCCAATTCTCCGCTTATCTATGACCTTCAGGGTCATGTCCACAGCCATGGTCTCTCGTCCTTGCCCCAAGGCATCTACATCGTTCAAGGCAAGAAATATATGAAGCGCTGAGATTTGGTACGTTAATCAAAATCATTAGAACACCTACAGAAAAACGGATGGAACGTGAGTTTTCCATCCGTTTTTTTATTATATTTTTCATGGTCATTACCTTGAAAATGAGACCTCGTATTTGGCTTTATATAGAAAAAATCATAATTTTGTGTAGTTTTTCAGACGGAAGTTCGTCTAATGGGTGTAAATTTTAATAAAAAAAACTAAAAAATGAATCCCGAAGAAAAAGCATTCGCCCTCATGGTAAAAGAACAAAAGAGCACGATATACACCGTGTGCTATATGTTCTCGAAAGACCAGGATGAAGTGAACGACCTGTTTCAAGAAATCTTGATCAACCTCTGGAACGGTTTCAGCAGTTTTGAAGGCCGCAGCAATATCCGCACATGGGTATATCGCATAAGCCTGAACACATGCATCTCTCAAGACCGAAAGAAAAAGCATCGTAACACCATCCCACTTTCGATGGATATCGACCTGTTCTCCGACCAAGATTCCGACTCTCGCCAAGTGGAGATGCTCCGCCAGCGTATCAACCAATTAGGTCCGTTCGACCGCGCCATCATTCTTCTGTGGCTTGAGAACATGAGTTACGACGAGATTGGTCAGATTGTGGGCATCTCGACCAAGAACGTGTCGGTTCGTCTTTATCGAATCAAAGAGCAACTCAAGCAGATGTGACTCCAACCTCATGTCTCCATTCCGGTTATGATGTTGCAACAATTGGAGACAGATTCACATCAAGACAAATAAAATCACGAACTTCATTTAAAAGAAACACCCAATTATGGAAACCAATAAAGAAATGCAAGAATTAGAGCAGATGCGTGCTCAATTGAACATACTGAAACAGAAACTTCAGACACAAGAGATCGTGAACGACCAGCTGCTCCGCAGCACGATGAGGTCACGCATGTCGTGGATCAACAAATACCGTTGGATTGCCTTGATGAGCATCCCATTCGTAGGTTTATGCTTCCTACCAGCAACAGTGACGGGTCAATTTTCGTGGTGGTTTTATGGTTTCACCATGTTGATGGTGAGCGTTTCCGCCATAAGTGACTTCATTGTGAACCGTTTGTCGGGCAGCACCATCATGAACAGCAGCCTCGTGGAGTTGTCACAAAAGTTAGTGGAGATGAAACGCCTCCGCCGCCTTGAGTTGCTGATTGGCATTCCCTTCGTCATCGTGTGGATTGCATGGATGATGTTTGAGATACACAATTCTTCGGAGATTATGTTCCCTGACAATCATTCCGTGGGTACAGCTTTCATGATCGTTATGGGCATAGGTGCTTTGATTGGTGGAGCCATCGGCTTGAGCATCTACTTGAAGATGCAGCGTACGAATGATGAATTGATTCGTCAGATCAAGGATATCACCAATGAGAACATGGAATAAATTCCATCAACCAGCAATATGAACAAAAAGAGGCGGCACCGCAAGGTGCCACCTCTTTTT
>OMUD01000152.1 GCA_900314125.1 uncultured Prevotellaceae bacterium
ACGAGAACTTCAATGCCGTAGAGAAAGAAGCGTTGAAGCAGAGTGGCGAGAAGACTGAATATAATAAGGTGTCGCTTCAGAGTCAGGTTTATACACCTCAGTGGGTGGTGAAGTTCCTTGTTGACAACACGTTGGGCAAGGCATACATGGAGATGTTCCCCGACAGCCGTATCAAAGAGAAATACCAGATAGCCAATATTCCTGACCATCAGGTGCGTCATCCCAAGGATTTGCGCCAGATGCAACTGCTTGACCCTGCCTGTGGTTCGGGTAACTTCTTGATTTATGCTTTCTCGCTCTTCTACGACTTGTACGTAGATCAGATGGAGAACTACGAGCGTGACTACAGCCGCCGTGATATTCCAAAGATGATTGTAGAGAACAACCTCTATGGTGTTGATTTGGATGAGCGAGCAGCCCAGATTTCTCAGATAGCGCTCTTCATCAAGGCACGAGAATTAGGTGGTCATCGTAGCCATTGGCCTGCTTATACCAATGTGGTGAGCACACATTTCTTTCTTGATGATTATGAAAAGGTGAAAGACACCTTTGAGACTATAGACAATCTGGACGAGTCGAAGCGTAACATCATGCGGATGATATGGGACGACCTCAGCAATGCTTATAAATTCGGATCGCTGGTGCGTGTAGATGAGACTTTAGACAAGATTCTGCCCAATGATGACAACCACAGCCTCTTTGCACAAGAACAGATGGAGGATATGTTCTCCTTCAAGCAGCAGTTTATGAACCAACTGCGGCAGAAGGTAAACGAACTGGGTGAGCTTGGCAGCAATGCCTATACGCTGGCAAAGACCAACGATGCCATTTCGTTCCTCGAAATCATTGCCAACAAATATAATGTGGTGGTGGCAAATCCTCCTTATACTGACAGTGGCGACTTTGGAACTGAGTTGAAAAAGTTTATAGAGGAGAACTATAAAAAGCCTTTGAAGTTCAATTCCAACCTCTATGCTTGCTTTATCAAACGATGCTGTGAGTTGGCTGGGGAAGACGGCAAAGTGGGTATGGTAAATCCTCCAACCTTTATGTACATTAAGACATTTGAGGACTTACGAAAATATATGCTGACAGAAACTCATATTAGCCTTTTTGTTGAATGGGGATATCTGGGCATGTTCTCTTCGTTTGCACGTGTAGATAGTGCTATGTTTATTTTGGACAAAGATAACCGAAAAGGGGAATCCACGTTCATTAAGCTGAACGACCTATATGAGATGAAGCGTAAAGATGTCCTATTTAAAGCATACGAGGACTTATGTAATGGGCAGTCCAACGACCGTGTTTATACCCTTCCTCAATCGAAATTGAAGGGTATTAAGTCATATCCTTTCATCTATTGGATTTCTGATGAGTTCAGAGAGAAATTCGGGAGCGAAGATTTAGATAATACTATTTTCATCCGACAAGGAGGAGCAACAGGCAATAACGAAAGAACACTAAGGTATTTTTGGGAAGTTGATAAGAACAAAATATCCGAAAACCCCAATGTTAAAAAAGAATATGTTTTTTATCCGAAAGGAGGTCCTTTCCGAAAATGGTATGGCAACAATTGGGTGGTTTTAGCATATCATAATCCAACGATGTATGACTATCTGAAATCTCATGGCAATCGTCTGCCAAGTGAGTCGTTTTATCTGCAAGAAGGTGTCACATACTGCAGCAGCGGAAGTAGAGGATGCTCTTTTAGATATATGCCTTCCAATCAGGTCATTAGCGGTGCCGGACCGGGTATTTATCCTTCTGGTAAATTTGATGATATATATTACTATCTAGGGTTCTTGAATTCAACTTTGTCTACATATCTTCTTGAATGTTTGAACCCAACGGTTAACGTTACACAAGGTGATATTAAAAGAGTTCCGTTTGCAGTCCCTTCCAAAACTCAACAAACGACAATTCACTATTTGTCAAAGCAAAACTCTAATTTAAGAGAAAATCTTTGTCATTACTCTATTATAGAACCTCATTATGAGAGCAGTCCGTTAAGTGCGGAACAGGATATTAACATTTCTCTTATCTTGTTTTACAATAGGGAGAACGCTCTGCTTACTCAAATCCTTCTCAATGAGTCTATCATCAACAAGACTGTCTTTGAGGTCTATGAGTTAAGTGAACACGACAAGCAGATGGTTTTGGACAAAGAAGGCATACCTGTTGGCGACCTGCCTGTGAGTCATGAAGCAAAGTGTGCCTATAAACAGTGGTTGACTGAAGAAAGCGAGTTCAAGCCAACGAATGATGTACTGGAACATTTGGAGAACTTGGAGGAGCGTGATGACCTGCCAAAGATTACAGACTTCGACACCCTCTACCAGAACAACAATGAATGGGAGGAGTTCTGCATCAAACGTAATGTGAATCCCGTGGAAGCATGGTGGCAGTTCAAGAATGCCAATGTGCTGCCTCCTCAGCGCACACAGGTGTTGGCCTTTGAGCTGATGACCGACGTTATCCGCATTGTGTTGGCTAAGGACGATGACGGCATCATCCCATTAGGTGACCGTCTCGGTGAAGAACGCCTTGCCATCCGCATAGAAAAGGAAATGATGGAGCGTGGCTACTCGGCTGCACAGTTCTCCCAGGTATGTCAGTTGTTGGGGTGCAGTTTGGAGAAATATCTGCAAGAGCGATTCTTCCAGCAACTCAGCGACCACCTGAACCTCTTTATGTATCTGCCAAAGACACCGTTCATCTGGCACCTCAGCAGCGGACCACATCATGCCATAGAGCTTTACGTCAGCATCTACAAGTGGAACCGCGATGCCCTTTATCGTGTCCGCTCTATCTATGCTGCCAATCGTGAGGCTGCCCTTCGTGACCGTCTCAACTCCATTGACACCAGCAACACTGAAGGGCGCATGGAGGCTCAGGAACTTCGTGCCACCCTGACAGAGTTGCAAGAGTTCTGCCAGAAAGTGGATGATCTGCTTGCTACCGGCTATGACCCGAAACTCGATGACGGCGTTGGCAAGAATATTGCCCCTCTTCAGAAGCGCAAGATGCTCAGCTACGAAGTGCTCAATGCCAGACAACTGAAGAAATATTTGAATGCAGATTGGTAAAACAGAAGAAAGATGAAAGAAAACAGTATATACGACAAGAAGTCACTCCGTACCGTGGTGGGAAAGAATGCAGACTTCAATGAATTGGCAAAAGACTGCGTGGCGTTCAGCAATGCAGAAGGTGGCAGCATTGATATTGGTATTGAAGATGACCAAACTCTACCCCCAGAAGAGCAAAAGATACCAGATGGACTTGCTACAGAAATTGTAAACAAGGTGACAGGAAAGACACAAGGCGTAGTCCTTTCTGCTGAAACATTGATTGCAGAAAACGGTGGAGAGTTCATCAAACTGCATGTACTACGAAATGCCAATTCACCATCGGCCACCACCTCTGGAAAGTTCTTCTTGCGTATTGGTGATAACAGTGTTCCTGTGGGCCCTGAGGACATTTCACGGTTGGCAGAGGATAAGGGCTGTATCAGTTGGGAAGACACCGAAACAAAATATAGTTGGCGGGATGCTGATCCGGAGAAACTGGCATCCTTCATCAAACTACTGAAGAAGTCCGACCGTGTCTCGAACTTTGTCAAACAAAAAGAAACCAAAGAGATTTTGGATTTCTATTACCTGACAGATCCTGATTCCGACAAGATGACCAATCTCGGTGTGTTGTTTATTGGCAAGCAGACTCAGCGAGGCAGAATACAAAATGCCCCTGTGATACAATGTATCAAATATGATCAAAACGGCGAGAAGGTCAACAAGTGGCTATGGGATGACTATACGATGAATCCTTATGAGATGATTAACAGCGTGTGGGAACTTGTGCCGGAGTGGAAAGAAAGTTCTGAAATCACAGAAGGCATGTTCAGACGTAATATTCTTGCCTATCCAGAGAAGGTCGTGCGAGAACTACTGTCCAATTCTTTGGTACATAGGCCCTACACCGTCAGAGGTGACATCTTTATCAATATCCATCCTGACCACATCGATGTGGTCAACCCTGGCAGACTGCCATTAGGTGTTACAGTGAAGAACATCCTGCATACAACCAAGAAAAGAAATGAGCACATGGCAGCAGTTTTCTATGCGCTGCATCTGATGGAGCGCGAAGGCTCAGGCTACGACATGATGTATGAAACGCTATTGGCAAATGGCAAGCCTATTCCTGTTGTGACAGAAGGAGATGATAGCGTTTCAGTGCGTGTTGACCGCCGCATCATCAACGAAGAGGTGATTAAGGTCATGCAACATGCAGACCAACGGTATGACGTAAAACAAAAGCAACTCATCTGTTTGGGACTGATTGCTTTGCATGAAAGCCTGACAGCATCTGAGTTGATAAAGATCCTTAACCTAAAAGATGCAGATGCACTCCGCTCTTGGCTACGTTTGTTGATTGACAAGGATATTGTCGTTTCAACCGATGACCGTTCTAAGGCGAAGGAATACAGAGTGAATCCAGATATTCTAAGGGGGAGCGAATATAAAGGGAAAACCTCCTTGAAAAGAATTGAGGACTATCGGCTGAAAGAATTGATTCTTGAAGATTTAAAGATATACAAGACCGCTTCTTTAGCAGAAATACAGAAAAGAATTGGAGAGGAGATTCCATCAAAGAAGATATGGAACCAGTTGCAAAAGTTGGTGGCAAATGGAATAGTCTTGAAAGTAGGAAAGTATAGGTGGCAAAAATATCAAATAAATGAATAGTTCCCATAATCTCTATTTTCCACAAAAATGCGTCGAAAACCGATTTTGGAAAATAGAATGGAAAATAGAATTATCACAAGACATTGTCAGTTATGATAGGAATTTGGTTTAAAGAAGACATAGAGCATATATTGGCTGAGCATCGCTATGTAGTGGTAACAGATGCCAATGGTGAGGGTGAGTTCCTGCTAAAGTATCTTTCAGAAGGCATCAAGCAGCTAACCATCACGGGTGAGTACAGTGAGATAGAGGCGAAATATCTGGCAGAATCGAAATATGCGGACAGTCCTGTGCTCTTCTATGTCAGAAAGAAAGCGGTACAATTGACCTTCTTGCAGGAATACGTACAAACAGGAGGATTATTGGTGCTTGATGATATGGAGGCATATATCAAGCAGAAACTGTTTGAAGCCACAGACAAGAATACTCATCTGACCAAAGACAAGCTTCTGCTTGCCGCAAAACTTAGTGAGGGCAAGAATAAGAACTGGTGGCAGTC
>OMUD01000267.1 GCA_900314125.1 uncultured Prevotellaceae bacterium
ATTCATCCATTATGTTTTTATAGGTAATATCCTTGCCTCTTCCGGAAGGTAAAAAGCTGTCATCCATGCAGCAACATGGTTGCTGCCCAATCGCCCGCCCCCAATCTCCTCTACTTCGTCTGTTGCGGTGCGATTTTATCGCACCAATCCACATCCCATGCCATAATCCCTCATTGGCTCCGCCGAACTTTGTCGCGACTCGGCATAGCTCAAGCAAGCTTGGCTCTGCGCTCGCTGCTCCAAAGTTTCCTCATTCCTAATTTTTTTAAGTATTCCTCATTTTTTTAAGCAATGCTCTCAAAACTCTCTTCATACCAAATCATTTTGGCAAGCAACTCACCCCGTCGTCGCGAACTCCTTGCCGGGCTTGGAATCGATTTCCAAGTCAGAACCATCAGCGGCATCGACGAATCCTACCCTGAATCATTGAAAGGGGAGGAAATCCCTGTCTTCATCGCTGAAAAAAAGGCGGAAGCCTATCTGAAATCCATGGCGGATGATGAGATGATCATCACTGCAGACACCATCGTCTATCTTAACCGACCAGACGGAACGGGCGAGGTGCTCGGAAAACCTCACGACGCACAAGAGGCCTTTCGGATGCTGCGGGAACTCTCGGGAAGGCATCATGAGGTTATCACCGGTGTGTCGGTCGTCACCAAGGAAAAGCAAGTCAAGTTCGCTGTAACCAGCAAAGTCTCTTTCGCAGAACTCTCCGATGAGGAAATCAATTATTATATCAACAACTATAAACCTTTCGACAAGGCGGGTGCATATGGCATTCAGGAGTGGATCGGTTTCATCGGGGTCAACGGACTTGAAGGCTCTTATTTCAATGTCATGGGGCTGCCGGTGCAACGGCTCTATGAGGTGCTGAAGGCTTGGTGAAATACTTCACACCTTAAATATCACATGCCGAAACTCCAAAGGCAAGATTCCATTATCTTCCTTTTCGCCTTTTTTATGCAAAAAATATGCTTTTTCTTGCTTTTCTGATAAAAAAATGTTATTTTTGTAAATGCATTAGAAAGAGTGTGGGATTGGACCCAGTATTAACTTGCTTAACCTTTTGATAACTAAGAAGCTATTCAATGTGATTCCATTCCAGAAGCTGAAGCGGCGGGGCGCTGCTTTTTGCCCATGTGGGAATCAACAAGGGGATTTCCCCGAAAAACAGTCAGATTAAAACTAAACAACTAAAATCAATATTTTTTAATTTTTAATAAAACATTATGAGTCAAAAAAGAGTTTATACCTTCGGTAACGGAAAAGCTGAAGGTAATGCTGAAATGAGAGAGGCTCTCGGTGGCAAGGGTGCCAACCTTGCCGAGATGAACCTTATCGGAGTACCGGTGCCTCCAGGTTTCACAATCACTACTGATTGCTGCAATGAGTATTATGAAGTGGGTCAGGAGAAAATCATGGCTCTCCTCAACGATGAGGTCAACGCTGCTGTTAAGCACATTGAGACACTCATGAACTCTAAGTTCGGCGATGCACAGAACCCACTGCTCGTCAGTGTGCGTTCGGGTGCCAGGGCTTCTATGCCTGGTATGATGGACACCATCCTCAACCTCGGTCTCAACGATGAAGTGGCTGAGGGTATGGCTAAGAAAACCAACAACCCACACTTCGTTTACGACTCTTATCGCCGTTTCGTACAGATGTACGGTGACGTGGTGCTCGAGATGAAGCCGGTCAACAAGGAGGATATCGACCCGTTCGAGGAAATCATCGAGCAGGTGAAGAAAGAGCGCGGAGTCGTTCTTGACAAAGACCTCTCTGTTGATGAGCTCAAGAAACTGGTGAAGCTCTTCAAGGAGGCTATCAAGGCTCGTACGGGCAAAGACTTCCCTAACGATCCTGTTGAGCAGCTTTGGGGTGCCATCTGCGCTGTGTTCCGCAGCTGGATGAACGAGCGTGCCATCCTCTATCGTAAGATGGAAGGTATTCCTGATGAGTGGGGTACTGCCGTAAGTGTCATGGCTATGGTGTTCGGAAACATGGGTGACACTTCTGCCACTGGTGTTTGCTTCAGCCGTGACGCTGGTAACGGAGAGAACCTCTTCAATGGTGAGTATCTTGTGAATGCTCAGGGTGAGGATGTGGTTGCTGGTATCCGCACACCACAGCAGATCACCAAGATAGGCTCTCAGCGTTGGGCTGAGCGTGCGGGCATCTCTGAGGAGGAGCGTGTGGCTAAATATCCTTCTATGGAAGAGGCTATGCCAGAAATCTATGCTGAACTCAATGCCATCCAGGAGAAACTGGAGAACCACTACCGCGACATGCAGGATATGGAGTTCACCGTTCAGGAAGGCAAGCTCTGGTTCCTTCAGACTCGTAACGGTAAGCGTACTGGTACCGCGATGGTGAAAATCGCCATGGATCTCCTTCATGAGGGTATGATCGACGAGAAGACTGCAATCATGCGCTGCGAGCCGCAGAAGCTTGATGAGCTCCTCCACCCGGTATTCGACAAGCAGGCCCTTTCTAAGGCAAAGGTCATCACTCAGGGTCTTCCTGCTTCTCCAGGTGCTGCTTGCGGACAGATTGTGTTCCATGCTGACGACGCTCAGGCTTGGCACAACGATGGTCATAAGGTGGTGATGGTACGTATCGAGACTTCACCTGAGGACCTTGCTGGTATGGCTTCTGCTGAGGGTATCCTCACTGCACGTGGCGGTATGACTTCTCACGCTGCCGTTGTGGCTCGTGGTATGGGTAAGTGCTGCGTATCGGGTGCAGGTGCAATCAATGTCGATTATCATGCAAAGACTGTTGAAATCGAAGGCGTGGTTTACAAGGAAGGTGACTACATCTCTCTCAACGGTTCAACCGGTCAGGTTTACGCAGGAGAGGTTCCTACAAAGGCTGCTGAGCTTTCTGGCGACTTCAAGGAGCTTATGGATCTCTGCGACAAATACACCAAGCTTCAGGTGCGTACCAATGCTGACACACCACACGATGCTCAGGTAGCACGTGCATTCGGTGCCAAGGGTATCGGTCTGACACGTACGGAGCACATGTTCTTCGACGACCAGAAGATCATCGCCATGCGTGAGATGATCCTTGCTGATTCTGTGGAAGGACGTGAGAAGGCACTTGCTAAGCTCCTCCCTTATCAGAAAGCTGACTTCAAGGGCATTCTTGAGGCTATGGACGGCTGTCCTGTGAACATCCGTCTGCTCGACCCACCTCTCCATGAGTTCGTACCGCACGATGAGGCTGGACAGGAGACCATGGCGAAGGAAATGGGTGTGAGCGTCGCTGACATCAAGAAGCGTGTTGACTCTCTGGCAGAGAACAACCCTATGCTGGGTCATCGTGGTTGCCGTCTCGGTATCACATTCCCTGAGATTACTGCCATGCAGACTCGTGCCATCCTTTCTGCGGCTTGTGAGTTGAAGAAAGAAGGCAAGAACCCTATGCCGGAAATCATGGTGCCGCTCATCGGTATCCTCTATGAGCTCAAACAGCAGAAGGCAATTATCCAGAAGACTGCTCAGGAAGTGTTTGAGGAGTATGGTGTGACTATCGACTTCGAGATTGGTACGATGATTGAGATTCCTCGTGCTGCCCTCACTGCTGACCGTATCGCTACTGAGGCTGAGTACTTCTCATTCGGTACAAACGACCTCACGCAGATGACATTCGGTTACTCTCGCGACGACATCGCTTCTTTCCTCCCGGTTTACCTCGAGAAGAAGATCCTCAAGGTCGATCCGTTCCAGGTGCTCGACCAGCACGGTGTTGGCCAGCTCATTGAGATGGCTGTGAAGAAGGGACGTTCTGTCCGTCCAAACCTCCGTACCGGTATCTGTGGTGAGCACGGTGGTGAGCCTTCATCTGTGAAGTTCTGCGCAAAGGTGGGTATGGACTATGTTTCCTGCTCTCCATTCCGTGTGCCAATCGCACGTCTCGCCGCCGCGCAGGCAGCAATTGAGGAATAAACGGTAAGATGCTGAAAATTAGTGGAATACGAGGCAGGTACTTGGCGAACAGGTACTTGCCTCGCTTCTTTTTTGTTCATTCTGCTCATAAAATAGGCAGTCCGTGACGTGGTGTTTTACAAATGCTTTACACTAAATCGGCAAATGTTCCTCTATTCGCCCGTTGTCTTCCAGATGGCAATGCTCTGGTGGAGCAAGTGGATGAACTCGCGTGCAGAAGCTTTCTGATAACCGTTCTTCAGGGTGTGGATG
>OMUD01000151.1 GCA_900314125.1 uncultured Prevotellaceae bacterium
CATGCCGTCAGCAAATCTTCCCTTCTTGTGTCGTACATTGGGACTTGAAAAAAACACTAATGTTGTCAATTACTTGAGGGAACATCAATAAAAAAGCTTATACTGAAGTTTTCCTCAATCGGTTTGTTCGCTTATTGCTTTTACAGGCACGACAGAAACCGCTGGGTCGTGTGGAACGACTTGTCGGCCATCTCTTCCCAAAAATTCTCATATTGCTGCTGATGATGGTCGGCGCCGGGAGTATCGCTGATCACCCGGAAGCTCACGAACGGCACCTTATATATATAGCAGGCCTGGGCAATGGCCACCGACTCCATGTCAACAGCAAGACCAGCAGGGAAGGCCTCCTTTATCTTGGCCAAAGCCTCATGGGAGGTGATGAACTGGTCGCCAGTGCAAATCAAGCCAATGTGGATGCTCGGATCTTGAAGGCTTTCGGCGGCCGAGACGAGGCGGGCATCACCTTCGAAATAACGGGGCATACCCTGGATGTGGCCGCGTTCATAGCCCATTTCAAGCACAAAGTCATGATGGACGGTCTCGCGGCTCACCACCACGTCCATCACCTTCAGGCTTTTGTCGATTCCGCCGGCACACCCTGTTGAAATCACGGCATCGGGCTGAAACTCACGGATCAGCTCCGAAGTGCCCACGGCTGCGTTCACCTTGCCGATGCCGCTTTTCGTCAGCACCACGCGGTTCGAGCCAATCATCCCAACCGCATAGCGGTAGGTTTTCTCAATCGTTGTCACTCCTTCAATCAGACCTGCTATCTGATTGTATTCCTTGTCCATCGCTGTCAATATGCCTATGGTCATTGTCTTGTCTGTTTTTTGTTCTTCTGTTAAGGATATTCATAGAATCATGAAGTCCAGAATGATGTTGGGTCAGCATTTTGTCTTTTGCCACGAGCTGGGAGCTCGTGATTCCTGATCCCTGATTTCTCGATCTCAAGAAATTGGGGAGCTTCATTCCTTGTTCTTCTTCTTTTTCTTCATGAAGTTGTAGCTGTCGTCTTCGACCTCCGCTTCGTTGTCGGTGTTCACCTCAAACCAGTCGCAGTCAATCCAGCTGCGCGATTTGGTGCTCGTTGTCATCGCCACCAAGCCCATCTTCGCACCGATCCAACGACCTTCGCGGGCTTGGAAAGTGCCGTTCAGCTCGCGGTATTTCTTCCCGTCCTTGCTGTAGCCGAAGCGGCATTTGCCTTCTTTGTCAATCCGAACCTGCATGTACAGGCTGATCTCTGTACTGTTCGTCGAGCCGGTGTTGTATTCCTTGTCGGGAGCGAACGACTGGAGGATGTCGGTGTCCTCGGGCTGACCGTTCAGGGCATTCTTGCAGGTGGTGTTGAAAAGCATGAACTTGCCGTTCTGAACCTGGAGCATCAGGGCGGAATAATCCAGACCCATCACTATCAGGCCGGCGCGCGACAACTCGTCCTTCGCCACCACGCGCACTTTGGCCTTCACCGTGCAGCCGCTCGAAGGAATCTTCTGAAGCAGCATGTTCGGAATGTGGAACATGTTCTGCTCGTTTCCTCCCATCATGTGGCTGTAGATGCGGATGAAGCCTTGGTTGGTGGTGTTGCCGAACCATGGCTCATAGTTCGCCTGCCATTGCCATTGCAATCCCAAATCCACGGAGTTGAAGTCATCCGACAGTTGCATCGCATTCTGGCATGCTGGCAAGTTTGGCTTTTGGCAAAGGCGCATTGGCCAGCCGCAGCCGTCGCCGTCCTTGTCTTCTCCCATCACAGGCCAGTCGTCCACCCACCTCACGGGATTCAGATGAACCACTCGGCCGAAGGGCTGCAGCTCCTGGAAATGAAGGAACCAGTCCTCACCGCTCGGAGTGTCAACCCAGCCGCCCTGATGCGGGCCGTTGATGTCGCTCACGCCTTGCATCATCACAATCTTCGACTCGTAGGGGCCATACACGTTCTTCGAACGCAGTGCCAGCTGCCAGCCGGTGGCTACGCCGCCAGCTGGGGCGAGGATGTAGTAATAGCCGTTGCGGGCATACATTTTCGGACCCTCAATCGTGTGGTTCACGTTCTTCGTGAAAGCGGGGTTCGACACGTCGTAGGTGCCGTCGTAGGCTAGCACTGGCATCCCTGCCACGCTGTCTGACTCGGCGTTCAGGCGCTGGACGAACAAGGCGGAGTTGATTTTCGCCCTTGATGCAGCCACACCGTGAACCAGGTAGCCCTTTCCGTCTTTGTCCCAGAAAGGGCAGGGGTCGATGAAGCCGCGGCCGGATTTCACCATCTTCGGCTCCGACCATTTTCCGCGGGGATCCGTGGCGCTCACCATGTAGATGCCGTAGTCGGGGTCACCCCAGAAGATGTAGTACTTCCCTTGGTGGAAGCGGATGCTTGGAGCCCACACGGCATTGCCGTGAGCCACCTTTCCGTTCACGTAGTCTGCGTTCGGCACTTTCTCCAACGCATAGCCCACAATTGTCCAGTTCACTAAGTCTGTGGAGTGGAGCAGCGGAAGGCCGGGACTGCAGTTGAACGACGAGGCGGTCAGATAATAGTCATTTCCCACACGGCACACGTCGGGGTCGGAGTAGTCGTAAGGGAGGACAGGATTGGTGAAATTCTGAGCCGCCACCTCAAGTGAGATGGCGGCTGCAAGGGTGAGAATCAGTTTTTTCATTATTTCTTGATGTACTTACGGGTTTCGGTTGCTTTGCCGTCGCTCACGCGGATGAGGTAAACGCCGGTTGGCAGGTTGCTGTGGCTCAGGGCTTGCTCTAGCTGGCCGTAGGTGGTGTCGAGCGTCTTCACCACGGAGCCGTTCAGCGAAATCACCTGGGCTTTCACTGCGCTGCTGGCTGCGATGTCGGCGATGCCCACGTTCGGGTCGTAAGCCACGAACAGCAAGCCTTCGCTCAGACGCGAGTCATCCCAATAGAGACCCTGGGCGGCGTCGATGATCTTGCTCTCTGGATTCAGTTGAGGGGCACCGCTGAAGGAGGCTGCTTTCCACAGACGGATGGAGTCGCCTTCTGCGAATATCCAGTTGCTGGCCAGGTTCACAGTCACGGTGCCGTTCATCGTCAGCCTGCCGATGTTGTCAAGGGCGGAGCAGCCGTTGGCGGTTTCTGTGGCGCATTTGCCGGCACAAACCTGCAAATCACCGGTTTGGTTGAACGTCACGTTCTTGTCGCCGAAGCTCAGCACACCGCTCGATACCAAGGCGGTCACGCCTGGAATCACCTTGCCGGAGATGGTGAAGAGCGAGTTCGTCAGTTTGGCGGTGCCCGACAGGATACCGTCAGCGGCAACGGTCAGGTTGCCGGTGCCCAGGCAGGCTTTGGAACCTGTCTGGAGCTGGCCTTCGGTCACCTTCACGGTGCCGGTGTTGTCCCAGGCGCCAGTCACGGTCATCTTGCAGGTTCCGATTTTCTCGAAGTTGGCTTTGTTCGTGCCCTTGCCGTCGGTGATCATGCCGTCGAAGGTGAAGTTGCCAAGGTTCTCGTCGCTGTTGCCCACGCGCCAGGTGTTGCTGCCGCTCACGGCGTTTTTGTTTTGGAAGTTTGCGATAGGGTGAGCCAGGTTGCCCTTGCCGGTCAGCTTGCCGATGGTGAACGACTTCACAACATTGGTCACCGTCGCGCCTTCGCCGATGTTCAGCGTGCCTTTTGGCAGACCCGTGGTGCAGTCGAGTGGGAGCCAGATGCTGGTGTTCGTATGCTTGATGGTGCCCGTGAAAGCGCTCCAGTTGCCGGTGATGCGCACACGGCTCACGGTGTTCGTTGGATTGATGGTCAGCGTGCCGCCACCGGTCAGACGGTTGTTGTAGGCAAGGTAGTATGTGCTCGAAAGCTGGAACGTGGCGTTCTTGCCTTCTGGAATCTCAATCGGAACTCCGGTGTTCGAGGCGTCGTCAACCAAGGTGCCACCTTCCATCACTACTGCGGCTGCTGGCTGACCGGATTTCAGCCGCACGGTTCCTGCCTGAATCACCATCTTCTTCACCGAGTTGGTGTTGTAGAGCACGAGTTCGCCGCTTCCTTTCTTCGTCACCTGGGTTCCTGAGATGATCTTGTTCATCGTGAAGGTGCCGTCGGTGTGGATCTTGCCACCCTCTTCGCCTGACATCAGCATCGGAGAGTCCATCGTCACGGCTGAGGTGTTCTGCAGTGTGGCGCCGTTCTCCATCACGAACTTGTTGGCTGCGGTGTTCACACCGCCTAAGCAGCCGTATTCTTTCGTGCTGTTGCTCAAAGAGTTCACCTTCACGGTACCACCACTCAGGCGTGTGCCGCCTTTGTAGTTGCTTTCGGCATTGATGGTCAGCGTGCCGGTGCCTTGCTTCACAAATGTGGTGTTGCCGGTCATGGAGCCGGAACCGGTGAAGGTGTAGGCTTTCGTGTTGTTCACCAGCACGGTGTCAGCTTCAAGCTCGCCGTTCAGTGTCACGGAGAATTTAGAGGCGTCGTCGTTGAAGGTCACGTAGTCACCGTTCACGAACACGTTGTCCTTGCTCTCTGGATCGGCTGCCAAGGTGAAGTTTTCGGCGCTCGCCAGGTTCCAGAGGTTGCTCGTCAGACCGTTCCAAATCACGCTTGTGGCGTCGCGGGTGTCTTCAATCACAAGGTAAATCTTGCCTTCTTCGTAGGTCAGATAGCTCTTCTGCTTGGCGCTCACGCCTTCCACGATGATGTTGTTTATAGAACCATTCAGTTCTTCAACGAAGCCAATGATATATTTGCCTGCTTCAAGCATCTTGTCTGTGGTGCCGGTGTTGATCTCAAACACTGGCTTCAGGTATTTCGGACCGAAGTTCTCCCAGATGCTGCCCGATTTGGTCTGAATCGAAAGATAGCCGGCAGTCACTTGGTCTGCTGTTTTCCCACTTTCGCCGCTGCGCACGTCGAACACCACTCTCGAACCGAAACCGAGGGTCAATGAGTCGGTCTTCACGTAGCCCACCTCGTTGGCATGGCCCGGACGCAGGATGGAGGCGTAGTCCATCTTGATGTGGCGGAACTCACCACGGTCGGAATTCAGTTCAGCGAAGCGGTTCAGCCACAAGGTGCTGCTCTTCAGCTTGCCGTCGAAATTCAGGGTGCCCGCCCAGATGTCGGTGTTGCCGGTGTATTTCTGCTCCACGGCCGGCAAGGTCAGAATGCCGTCGCCTTGCTTCACCAGACGCATGCCGCCGCCGAACGCACCGCCGCTCACCTCACAGGTGTAGTAGTCGTATTTGATCGGGGTCACTTTCACCATTGAGTTGCCGGCTGCGGTGCCCTGAACCCAGGATGGAACGTTGAAGAACATCACGTTTGGTGCGGCACCCTCTTCCACGGTCACTTTCGTGTCGTTGGTTTCGCACACAATCAGCTGACCGGAGCTGTTGGCACCGATCGTGCCGCCGTTCTTGATTTCTGTACGGCCGGTCATGGTGTATGGAGGTGGGGCCTGGGTGATACCCTCAAGCTGGCCGAGGAAGTAGCTCTTGTGAGGAGGCTGGTTGTAGCCCATGCTCTGCCATACCATCGCGTTGCGGTACTGATGGTCGTGCCACAGGGTAGGGATGCGGTAGGTGGTTGGGATACCAGTGGTATATACCAGGATGGCTTTGTTGTCGTTGCGGCGCATGATCAGCTCCTCGCGCCAGTCACCGAAGATGTCGGCAATTCCGCCTGGGTTGTTCTTCGTCCAGTTGTTACATTGGGAGTCTGGGAAATTCCAGCGGCCGCCGCCGGCTTCGTTCGGCTTGTAGATGGCGCCGTAGCCTTCAGTTCCCGGACTGTCGAAATATTCGTCCAAAAGGTCACCGTCCCAGTAGATGCGCTGGTTCAGGTCACCCCAGCTGATGAAGTTGTCGCCGCCTAAGGCGTCAACATATTTGTCGGCCACGGAACTGATCCAGCCTGAAGAGACGCTGCGACCCACGCTGCCTGGATAGGTGTTGGTGAAGTTGCCCATCAAGGCGCGGCCGTCATCGCCGCCGGCATTGTGCTTCACGTAAATCTGGGAGGTCACAGCGTTGCGGTAGTTATTGCCGTAGTTTGCACGGCCTTCCTCAAGGCAGGCGAACTGCTCCTCATATTTGCGGTAAGGGTCGAAGTCTGAGCAGTGCTGGGCATCACCGTGTCCATAGCTGGTGGTGCTCAAGCCTAGGCCGTTGTCGTCGATCACCATCGAGCCGAAGATAATCTCGTCGCGGCCGTCCCAGTCCACGTCACCCACGGCGAAGTTGTGGTAGCCGTTGCCGAACCAAGGGCTGGAGCCGTTGTTCGTCTCCCAATACCACTGGCGGGTCAGCTGGTGGGTCTGTGGATCCACTTTGTATGCGGCAAACTTATGTTTCGTATAGCAGCCACGGCCAAGGAAGATGCTCGGGTGACGGCCGTCGATGAACGGAGCGCCGAAATAATGCTTGGTGGAGCGGTGGCCTACGATACCCTCACCCCAGTCTGAATCATTGCCACGGGTCAGTGGATAGGTCATCCATGGTTTCTGCTCGTTGCCGCTGATGTTGTAAGGCTTGCCGGTGGCACCTTCCAGATACAGCAGGTATTCATTGCCGCTTGACGTGTATTCCACACCGTTCCAGCGGGTGTCAACACTTGAGGAGCCAATCAGCAGCTGGCTGCCGTCAGGATAGTGGATATAGGCATTGTCCTGAATACGGAGCAGAACCTCTGCTTTCCCGTCTTCGTCCCAGTCATAGCACACGCAGTCCCACTGCTCGTCGGCACCGGCCAGCATGTTCGGACCTAAGTCAATCCACCACAGACGGTTGCCTTTATGGTCGTAGCAGTCAAGCTGGTGGAACATCTTCTTCTGTGAAGGGTCGGCTGCTGCGCTGCACTTGCGCTTCACGATGAACTCCACGATGCCGTCGCCGTCCAAGTCGCCGATCGACACGTCGTTCAGCGTGTAATATGCGCTCGCGTCGTTGCCGTCACGGTCGGTTGGAGCAGCAACAGGGATGGTCAGCATGCCCTGGCCGGCACTGCCTGCCCAAGGAGTAACCTCGTCGCATTTGGCCTGCTCTATGCCGTTCACCACTGGAGCCACCTGATATTTTGTGTTTGCGTTGCCGCCAGAGTGGGTGTAGCTCGACACTTTCAGGTTAGAGGCAATCTTCGTGCCGTTGGCATACAGGTTGTAAGTCACACCGTAGTATTCTTCACCGAACACACGCCAACTCACAAAATAACCGCCCGAACTGCCTGGAACTGCCACCAAGCCGCGGTCTAACTTGTCAGTGTGACGCTGCGCACTCATCGTCAGCGCCATCACGAACATCATCAGTAATGCTGATAATTTTTTCATTGTCATAGTTAGTTTTAGTTATTAGTTTTTTTTCTGTTTACTTAGTTGTTACACCCGTCCGCATGGCAAAAATTCCCACCCGTCCGCATGGCAAAAAGCAGTCATCCATGCAGCAACAGTGTTGCTGCCCCAACTGCCCCAACCGCCCTAACCGCCCGGATGGCAATCATTCCTCATTCCTCATTCCTAATTAAAAAGAATATTAAATAGCAGAATAAAAGGGTTTAGGCGTTCATATAATCCGTTCCAAAGTTACGAATTTTTCATGAGGAAAAAGTAAAGATAAGCGAAGAAATTATGAAAATACTTGTAGATTTTGATTTCTTTGATTATTTTTGCAAAAAATATGGATTGAAAAACAACTTTCCAACACCTGATTTGATTATAAACGATTACAAACTCAACAGCAACTGAATACTAACAACTATAACAACGCAGAAAAATGAAAAGACTGACTACAACCTTGGCGGCTGTCGCTGTCGCCTTAAGTGCGTCTGCGCAGACGCACCAGTTCGACATCAACACCTCTAAGCTTGGAGCGCCTATACAGCCTACCATGTACGGTATCTTCTTCGAGGATATCAACTATGCGGCCGACGGCGGGCTCTATGGAGAATTGGTGAAAAACAGGTCGTTTGAGTTCCCTAACCACTTTATGGGATGGAGCACATTCGGAAAAGTGGAGATGAGAAGGGAAGACCCTGCTTTTCAGAAAAACCCGAGATATGTGCGCCTGCTTCCAAGCGGACACAGCGATAAGTTCACTGGTGTAGAAAACGAAGGATTCTTCGGAATCGGTTATGAGAAGGGAGCTGAATATAAGTTCTCTGTATGGGCGCGCTCAGGAAGAAAACCTGGAAAAATCAGAGTCATGTTCTGCGACCCGAACACACAGGACGAAAGACAGCAGTTCACCGAGGGCACCATCGACATCAACACCTCTGGCAAATGGGTGAAGCATGAGCTCACACTCAAAGCCAACAAGACCGTGGCGAAGGGTACGCTCCGAATCATGCTCACACGCGAGAGTGGGGAAGTGTCACTCGACCATATCAGCCTCTTCCCGGCAGATGTGTTCAACGGCGATGAGAACGGAATGAGAAAAGACCTCGCACAGGCGCTCGCCGACCTCAAGCCAGGCGTGTTCCGCTTCCCTGGAGGATGTATCGTCGAAGGAACCGACCTCGCCACACGCTACCAATGGAAAAACTCCGTTGGACCAGTGGAGGAACGTCCAATCAACGAGAACAGATGGCACTACACATTCGACTACCGCTTCTTCCCTGACTATTACCAGAGCTATGGCCTCGGATTCTACGAGTATTTCCGTCTTAGCGAGGAAATCGGGGCAGAACCGCTTCCTGTGCTCAGCGTAGGTCTCTCCTGTGAGTTCCAGAACGGTGCGGAGAGAAGTGCGGCACACGTGCCGGTTGACCAGCTCCAGCCGTACATCGACGATGTGCTCGACCTCATCGAGTTTGCCAACGGCGACCCTGAGAAGAACACATGGGCGAAGCTCAGGGCTGACATGGGACACCCAAAACCATTCAACCTCAAATATGTGGCAATCGGCAACGAGCAGTGGGGCGAAATCTACCCGGAAAACCTCAAGCCGTTCGTGGAGCAGGTACGTGCCAAATATCCGAATATCAAGATTATCGGTACGTCAGGACCGAATTCTGAGGGTAAGGACTTCGACTACCTCTGGCCAGAGATGAAGAAAATCGGCGCAGACCTCGTCGATGAGCACTTCTATCGCCCTGAGTCTTGGTTCCTCGCACAGGGTAACCGCTACGACAACTACGACCGCAAGGGACCGAAGGTGTTCGCTGGTGAGTATGCATGCCACGGAAAGGGAAAGAAATGGAACCACTTCAATGCCGCACTCCTCGAGGCTGCGTTCATGACGGGAATGGAGCGCAATGCCGACATCGTGGAGATGGCCACTTACGCACCGCTCTTCGCTCATATCGACGGATGGCAGTGGCGTCCCGACATGATCTGGTTCGACAACCTACGCTCGTTCAAGAGCTGTTCTTACTATGTGCAGCAGATGTTCAGCCTCAATAAGGGCTCTAACGTGCTCCAGCTCACCATGAACGGAAAACCGGTGGCTGGTAATGCCGACCAGGATGGACTCTTCGCTTCTGCTGTCTATGACAAGGAGTCCAACGCTGTCATCGTCAAGGTGGTCAACACAGGCGACAAGGCACAGGATATCACCCTTAAACTCAACGGTATGGCGGGCAGCCACAAGGCGGAACTCATCACCTTCCATGCCGATGAGCTCACAGGTGAGAACACACTCGACAAGCCAGAGGCCATCACTCCGAAATCTTCGCAGATCGAGGTCAGCGCACCGGATTTCAATGCATC
>OMUD01000285.1 GCA_900314125.1 uncultured Prevotellaceae bacterium
GGAAGATTCTCATCAAAAATGACTATTTTTGCAAAGGCGAATCCAACATTATGCAAAAAGCAGTAAAATGGATCAAGAAAAACTACGTGAAAAGTTCAACCCCGACGGCTCACAGCTCAGAAAGCAGCAGATGCGGATGCTGGAAATCCTGAAAGAGGTGGACCGCATCTGCAAGAAACATCATATCCAATACTGGCTCAGCAGCGGCACATTGCTCGGTGCGGCACGTCACAAAGGGTTCATCCCTTGGGACGACGACCTCGACATTGAGATGCTCCTGCCCGACTACCGCAGGCTGATGAAAATCCTGCCGGAAGAGCTGCCAGACAACTTGGCGCTGCAGAACGTGAAGACCGACCCCAACTACTTTTTTTTCTATGCAAAGGTGCGCGACAGAAACTCTTTCCTTGCCGAAAGCAACCATTACGACCGGGTGTGGAAAGAAAGAGGAATCTATATCGACATCTTCCCGTTCTACAAACAGCCCCTTTGGGTCCATCTGCTTTCCGAGAAGACCCACGGTCACGTCTATAAAATCATGAACCGCATGGGGGACGGCAACAAGGGATTATGGAAAGTGAGGCTCATCACACGATTCAACCGGTTCATCATCCACCCTTTGCTCAAAGTGCTGTGTAAACTCTGCCATGCCAGGGAAACATACGGGCTCGGAATCCCCTATCACGACCCACGGCTCATGGAAGATATCCTCCCCCTGACAGAGATGGAGTTTGAAAACATGCGTTTCCCTGTACCCAAAGACACCCACAAGGTACTGACTCTGAAGTATGGTGACTATATGAAACTGCCTGAAATCACCGAGTTCCACCCTCATGTGGATGAACTCCGGATTGACTGACGGTGCATTTTTTTATATCATGACAGTCTGTAAGCAGACATAGCCACACTGCAATAGAATGAAGACACCCGTAGCAATGTTCGTCTATAACCGTGCCGACAACACACGGAAAACGCTGGAAGCCCTGAGAAACAACACCGAGGCTCCCGAGACTGACGTATATGTGTTCAGCGACGGAGGCAAGGATGAGGAATCGTGGAAGAAAGTGAATGAAGTGAGAGGTTTGCTCCATGATACAGCACAGCAGAACGAAGAACACAAATGGTTCAAGAGCTTCAACGTGGTGGAACGGCCTGAGAATTTCTACCTCGAACGCAACATCATAGAAGGCATCGGATTTGTGCTCGACCGTCACGACACCATCGTTGTGCTGGAAGACGACATCGTGACCTCACCCTTCTTTCTCAACTACATGAACCAGGCTTTCCTGCTGTATCAAGACGACCCAAAAGTGATGCACGTGTCGGGATTCACCAACCTCTGCCTTCCCCAGAAAGCGGGAGAGGAAACTTATTTCACCCCCCACATGTCGGGCTGGGGATGGGGCACATGGAAAACGAAATGGCAGACCCATTTCCGACATTTCAAGTCGAGAGAAGAGGCGCTGCAGGGCATGAGTCAGCAAGACATGGACAACATGCAGTACGGAGGGGTGTTTCCTTGTCTGAAATCGCTCGACAAAAACCCCATTCCATGGGATATCTGCTGGGAAATCGCCATCTACAAGGCAGGCGGACTTTGCCTCACCCCTTACCGCACCATGGTGAGAAACATCGGACTCTTAAACGGTACCCACTTCAAGAGCCACACCTGGATACAATGGTATGAGTTCGACCGTGAACCACTGAACGAGCAACTGCAAATCACCCTTCAAGAACCTGAAACAGACCCTCAGATAGAAGCATTGTTCAAGGAAGCCATACGCGACTGGGGTATCCGCTACACCAAGATTGGGAAAGTGTTCCGGTTCATCTACAAGAAAGTGCTGAGAAAATAAAAAGATGAAAAAACAAACTCGTTTGTTTTGTTCTGCGCTCGATTTTCACTAAATTTGCAAAAGAAAGAGAACTACAACTATCAACTAAAAACTATAAGTTTTATGGCAAACATGTTTTCCCTCGAAGGTAAGAACGCATGGATCACAGGTGCTTCTTACGGAATTGGCTTCAACATCGCTAAAGCGTTTGTGGGGGCAGGTATTAAAAACATCATCTTCAACGACATCAATGAGGCAGCCTTGGAGCGCGGTCTGGCCAACTACAAAGAGGCTGGAATCAAGAACGTGAAGGGTTACGTTTGTGACGTGACGAAAGAAGACGACGTGAAGGCTTTGGTGGAGAAAATCCATGAAGAGGTAGGCCAGATTGACATTCTGGTGAATAATGCCGGCATCATCAAGCGCATCCCGATGCATGAGATGAAACGTGCTGAGTTCCAGCAGGTTATTGATGTGGACCTCGTGGCTCCCTACATCGTGTCGGCTGCAGTGCTTCCAGAGATGATGGAGCGCAGAGCCGGTAAGATTATCAATATCTGCTCCATGATGTCTGAGCTTGGACGTGAGACCGTGAGCGCATACGCTGCCGCCAAGGGTGGCTTGAAGATGCTCACCCGCAACATCTGCTCGGAGTATGGTGAATACAACATCCAGTGCAACGGTATCGGTCCGGGCTACATCGCCACTCCTCAGACTGCACCGCTGCGTGAGCGCCAGCCAGACGGAAGCCGTCATCCGTTCGACTCCTTCATCTGCGCCAAGACTCCGGCAGGACGCTGGCTTGAGCCAGAAGAGCTGGGCGGACCGGCTGTGTTCCTCGCATCGGCAGCTTCCGACGCAGTGAACGGACATGTGCTCTATGTGGATGGTGGTATTCTCGCCTACATCGGCAAGCAGCCAAAATAATAACAGATTATTCACCTGCTTTGCTGCATAGCAGCAGCAGATGGGATTGGTCTGCGAGGGTGGTAGCGAAAAGATAGTCGCTGCCACCCTCACTTATTTTCAAGCGTTTGCGCAATTCATCCACTTTCAAAGGGAAATTGCGGACGGTGATGTTCGCTTTCGACGTGCGTTCCTTGAGTCGGCGCACGTCTTTCTTGCTCATCGTGTAGGTGCTGTCCAATTTGAATGTCCTGCCGGGAAAACCCTCCACCAAGGTGTCGGAGGTGTAGAGATGGCTGTTGGCACTCAGCTTTTTTAGTCCGAAACGCCGGCCCACCAGTTTGTAGGCACCGGCTTTCATCACCGACGCGTTGGGTTCATAAAGCCATCCACCCAATGCTTCGGCATATTCCGCTTCCGCCGTCTGGCTTTCGTTCCACAAAAAGTTGAACGAATCCGTGCCGCCGGACTTGATATTCACACATTTCACCCTCACATCCGCATCGCTCCCCCACTCCCTGTCAAGCAGCAGGAGCACCTCCTTGCATTCACCGCCCACACTGACGACATGGATTTCCCTCAGCCCTTCCAGTGACCGGCGTGCCTCGCTCAGGTCGAGCATGGGAGAGAGCTTCACCATCACCACTTCCGCCTTCTCCATCATCTGTTGCTGAAGGGTTGTGATGTCGGGTGTGCAGTCGGACAGCGCCACGGTTTTCCTGCCTTGCAGGTCGCGGCGGGCCGGATCAATAAAAATCAGAAATTGGTGTGGAAGGGTGTCCAGAACCTCTTGACAAGGCTTGTTGAACACCTCGAACCGCTCCACTCCGAGCAAAGGGAAATTATGACGGGCGCATGCACAAAGTTCGGGATTGACCTCCACAAAAGAAAGCATGGCGGATGGCAATGCGGCAGCTATCGTCACGGCATCCACGCCAAATCCACCGGTCAAATCAGCAAAAGGCACACTCTCTGCATAACAGCTTTCCATCTTATCCTTCCACTCTTCAAGACAGTGCAAAGCCAATTGCGCCTTATAGCCTGCGGTTTGCTCCGAAGAGCATTGTTCCAGAGAGAGATGGGGTGGAAACAACATCCCTTCCGTGGCCGACCACTGCGGAATCTTCCGCTTCGCTGTCTGCCACCCTTGGATTTGCTGAGCCGCCACTTTCATGTCGATGTCAGGATATTGGCGTGCATGAAGCAACAGTTCATTCACATCATCTTCCTTATGGCTGCTGATAAAAGCCAGTTCTTTGATTGTCATGAGTTTAATTGTCCGGTCAGCTGATGACCCATTCCGTCACATTCCGCTCCTC
>OMUD01000180.1 GCA_900314125.1 uncultured Prevotellaceae bacterium
CTGCTATATCCCTCATCGAGATAGCGTTTTTTCAACTTATAGTAATTTTTGGCGATTTTTTTTCTTTTGTCAGCAAAGAAGATGGCAGTTGTTTCGTGTGCGAGTCCAAGTTGTCCCTCAAGATACTCACGCAGCTGCAGGCTGAACTCCGTGCGATGTGGCAGGAAATGCGTTTTTTTCTGAATCTGGAGGTTATGCACTGGAATGATGTCAGTGAGATAAACGGTTGAGTCATTGAAATTGGTTCCGACGCCGAATAAATAAACCACATCCTCCTCAGATACTGGAATTTCCTTCATTTTTTGTCTTTCCAGTTTTCGATACTGTCTGTCAACTTCCTTTTCGAGTGCTCTCTGTCTGGCTCTTGCTCTAATGGAGTCGTTGAGTTCTTTTTTTTCGCTTTTGGTCAGTTTCACCTTGGCAGCCTTTGCCTCAGTCTGTTCCTGTGCGTATGCTCCCAGATGGAAAGCGGCAAGCAAAAGCATCAAGAAAGAGAATCGTAATATTCTGGACATAAATTCAAATAGATTACTAAATTTCGTTTGAACATTTATTACCTTTAAAAGTACAAAATACCTTGCAAAGATACGACAAATAAATGAAGTATGAAAATAAATCTGACATTTGGCATAAGAATTTACGATTTATTAAAACATCAAAAGTGCGGCAAGAAAGATCTCCTTCATCATTCTGTGCCTGCTCCCCTCAAAGAGAACGGAACAGAATCATTAAAAAAAGTTAATTCAGTCAAAACGGCGCATTTTTTACGTTGAAAAATATCAAAAAAACGGATTTTTTTTAGTAATTTTGCATGCTTTTTATGTAAGTTAAAGAATGAGACAGTTAAAGATTACCAAAAGTATCACGAACCGTGAGAGTCAGTCGCTTGACAAGTACCTTCAGGAAATCGGTCGTGAAGACTTAATTTCGGTAGAAGAAGAAGTAGAGTTAGCACGTAGAATCAGAGAAGGAGACCGCCGCGCATTAGAGAAGTTGACCCGTGCAAATTTGCGTTTCGTAGTTTCTGTAGCAAAACAGTACCAGAATCAGGGTTTAAGTTTGCCCGACCTCATCAATGAGGGAAATCTGGGCCTCATCAAGGCCGCTGAGAAATTTGACGAGACCCGCGGATTCAAGTTCATCAGTTATGCGGTATGGTGGATACGTCAGTCCATTCTTCAGGCTTTGGCCGAACAGTCTCGAATCGTTCGTCTTCCGTTGAACCAGGTCGGTTCGTTGAACAAGATCAGCAAAGCGCTGAACAAGTTTGAGCAGGAGAACGAACGTCGTCCATCAGCAGATGAGATAGCCGACCAGCTTGGCATTCCTGTTGACAAGATTGCCGACACGATGAAGCAGCAAGGCCGTCACATCAGTGTTGACGCCCCGTTTGTTGACGGTGAGGACAACAGCTTGTTGGACGTATTGGTGAACGACGATTCGCCGAGTGCAGACCGCACGTTGGTGAACGAATCGTTAGCCAAAGAGATTGACCGTGCCTTGGACACGCTTTCCTCGCGTGAGAAGAGCATCATCTGCATGTTTTTCGGCATCGGTGGGCAGGAGAAGACCCTTGAGGAGATTGGCGACGAATTCAACCTCACCCGTGAGCGCGTACGTCAGATTAAAGAGAAGGCCATCCGCAGGCTTCGCGTAAGTTCTCGCAGCAAGCTTCTCAAAAGCTACCTTGGTTAACCCCACTTTTATTGGTTGAAGAAAAATTTAGAGGCTGTGCTTTGCGCAGCCTTTTTTATAAACTTTTACAAACAAAGAAAGAATGTTGAAAAAAGAACGTTACCGCCGCGTGATATCATATTTTGAATCCACAATGCCCGACGTATCGTCAGAGCTTGCATACACCACACCTTTTCAGTTGCTGGTAGCCGTGGTGCTATCGGCCCAGTGCACCGACAAGCGTGTGAACATGGTCACCCCTGCCCTATTTTCCGCTTTCCCCACTGCAGAATCCATGTCGGAATCGACAGAGGAGGAAATATTCAGTTATATCAAAAGCGTGAGTTACCCCAACAGCAAATCCAAGCATCTGCTTGGACTGTCAAAGATGCTGGTGTCGGAATATGGCGGTGAGGTTCCCGACACACTGGAGTCACTCACCCGCCTTCCAGGTGTAGGCAGAAAGACCGCCAACGTGATTCAGGCAGTATTATGGAACAAAGCCGCCTTTGCCGTCGATACTCACATTTTCCGCGTAAGCCACCGTCTGGGTCTCGTGAGCGATAAAGCGACCACCCCATACGCGGTAGAGCAGGAACTGACGAAAAACTTTCCTGACGAGCTGATTCCCCGCGCTCACCATTGGTTGTTGCTCCACGGCCGCTATGTTTGTCAGTCGCGCAAAGCAAAATGCAACGAATGTGGGTTGCAAGACGTCTGCAAAAGCTATGGCAAATTATAATTTTTATAAAAAAAGAGTTCAGTATTCCCTACTGTCATTTTTTTTGATTAAATTTGCATATTAAAAGCGAACTATTCTTTTTATATTAAAATAAACTCGAGATTATGAAGATTAATGACTACAATTTTGCCGGTAAGAAGGCAATCGTACGCGTGGACTTCAACGTGCCACTGGATGAGAACGGAAAGATTACAGACGACACCCGTATCCGTGGTGCGATGCCAACCCTGAAGAAGATTCTTGCAGAGGGTGGTTCCCTGATTATCATGTCGCACATGGGCAAACCAAAGGGCAAGGTGAATCCAAAGCTCTCGTTGAGCCAGATTGTTGACGCCGTGAGCGAGAAGCTTGGCGTGAAGGTTCAGTTTGCTCCTGACTGCGCCAAGGCAGCTGACCAGGCCGCAGCTCTGAAGCCAGGCGAGGCTTTGCTGCTTGAGAACCTCCGCTACTACCCAGAAGAGGAAGGCAAGCCAGTGGGCATCGACAAGGAAGACCCAGCATACGCAGACGCAAAGAAAGCGATGAAAGCCAGCCAGAAGGAGTTCGCCAAGACTTTGGCATCATACGCAGACTGCTATGTGAACGACGCCTTCGGTACCGCTCACCGTGCTCATGCTTCAACTGCTGTGATTGCTGACTACTTCGATGCTGACAACAAGATGCTCGGTCTGCTGATGGAGAAAGAGGTAAGCGCTGTTGACAACGTGCTTTCCAACATCAAGCGTCCGTTCGTAGCCATCATGGGTGGTTCGAAGGTATCTTCGAAGATCGGTATCATCGAGAACCTCCTCGGCAAGGTTGACAAGCTGATCCTTTGCGGTGGTATGACCTACACGTTCATGAAGGCTCATGGCGGCGAGATTGGCAACTCCATCGTTGAGCTGGACAAGCTTGACGTTGCTCTCGGCGTAGAGGAGCTTGCAAAGAAGAACGGCGTAGAACTCGTTCTTGGAACAGACTCCGTTATAGCTGACAAGTTTGCCAACGATGCCAACCAGAAGATTTGTCCTTCAAACGCTATTCCAGAAGGTTGGGAAGGTTTGGACATAGGTCCTGAGACCCGCAAGAAGTTTGCTGACGCCATCAAGGGTGCCAAGACTATCTTGTGGAACGGTCCTGCCGGAGTGTTTGAGTTCGACAACTTCACAGCAGGTAGCCGCGCTGTAGGTGAGGCCGTTGCTGAAGCAACAGCAGAAGGAGCCTTCTCGCTCGTAGGTGGTGGTGACTCCATCGCTTGTGTTCACAAGTTTGGTCTTGAGGACAAAGTGTCATACATCTCCACTGGTGGTGGTGCTTTGCTTGAGGCTATCGAAGGCAAGGTTCTCCCGGGCGTAGCCGCAGTTCAAGGCTAATCGTGCGCGAGACATGTGATTAAACTGAAACAGGAACGGCATGTCGTCAAATCAATGACATGCCGTTCTTTCTTTTTTACCACATCCCGACTTATCCTCATTGCAGGATTTTCCACAAATCTGTATTTGCAGGATTATCAATGAATCCGAGTAAGACACAGAGAGTCAGAAAAGATGAACAGAAAACAGACAATTATCGCCCTTGCGTCGCTGGCTTTGGTGGTCGTATGCCTTTTTTTGTTTTTTAAAAAGGATCCAGTTCCCGAGACACCAATTGAGCGTCGCGTGTCAGCAAAATCATTAAAAATAGGAGTAATTCCCACGACAGAGTGTCTGCCCTTTCTTGTGGCGGACCGCCTCGGCCTAGCCGACTCTATGGGTCTGGACTTGCACGTGGAATTGTTCCATTCGTGCATGGATGCCGACACCGCCTTTCTCCGCCACCGCATAGACGGCATAACGACCGACATGGTGAAATTAGGGATTTGGGGCAGCCATGGCGAGCCAGTTGTCGGCGTGATGGGCGGCACATGGCATTTGGCGGCTTTAACAACCCGTCAGTCGCGCATCAGCTCCCCCTCCAACCTGAAAGAGAAAATTGTGGCTATCACGCGTAATTCGTGCCTTGACATGTATGCCGATCTGATGATGGGAAAAGCCAATCTGGAGAGTGTGGACCTGAACAAACCTCAGATCAACGACTTGCGCATCCGCTACCGGATGGTAGAGCAAAACGAGTTGGATGGAGCAATCCTTCCGCCGCCTTGGTCAGAGATGTGCTTGCGCAAAGGTTGTCGCCTCATTTCCGACTACAGCGAGCTGGACGGCATGAGCAACAACTTTGCTTTGGTATTCAATGACTCGTTGCTATCCAGACGTAAAGCAGACGTAAAAAAACTCATCAAAGTCTATAACAGTTCTGTGGACTATATCAAACGTCATAAGATTTTCAAGTCGCAATATTTCTTCTCGTTGTTAGGCATAGACACCTATACCCCTCCACAGCTCTTGTGCACCGAACGTCTCACCCATGCAGTCCCCCTTTCAGAGGAATCTCTTGAGGCTGGCCTTGCATGGTCGAGAAGTCGCGACTTGGTTGGTAAAGAACGCACCGACAGCCTGTTGAGCACTGAATATCTCACAAGCAAATAGATTTCTTTTTGAGGAGGGCATCCATTTCAGAAATCTGCCTCCGCAGCAAAAACCAATCAGTCACACAACCAGTCCCTTCTGCCACCATCCCCATTTTGATGGCATGATTTTTGCAGAAAGAAAAGAAAAAGAAGTTAAAGAGAAGCAGCATGAGCATACCATTCAAAACCACCGACCTCCAGGACATCTTTTCAAAACTCCGCACACAAATTGCCTCCACAGGCAGTTATGAGCTAGAGAATGAGTTGATGAGCCTTCGTGAAACCTATTCCACCATGCTTCATTACATGGTGAAAGGCGTGGACGATCCAGATGCAGGCAACATATACCGCAACCTGGTGCGCAAAAGCCATGTAATCGGTCAGCGTGCCCAGCGTTTGCAACGCTTGAAAGAACATCCAGGCGAGAAATACAGCTTGATGCAGAAAAGCCTGTCTTCTTCTCTCTCACTTCAGTCGCTCCACAGCTCACTTGCGAAATGCTGTGCCACCCTTCATGACTTGCAATCGAATCCTAATCCACGTAAAAGCATTCAAGACCACGAGACCCTCCGCCTGAGCGAAGAGCGTCAATCCCAGCTACTGACCTTGTTTAATTGGGTATGGACAAGCGACATGTGGCACAGCAGCGACTATGAAGAAACAAAGTCGATGCTTACATCGGAGACACTTGGAAGCTATGAGAAAAGCCTGCTGGTGAGTGCGTTGACCTTGAGTCTGACGGAGATGTTCGACGATAAGAAATTGATGCTGCTTTTCGATTCCTACGACAGAGAGGACGCCAATGTGCGAATGCGCGCCGTTGTCGGCATCGTTCTGATTCTCCGTCTTTATGACAGCTATATCGACATCTTCCCCAGCGTGAAATCCCGCCTCTCGCTCCTCTATGACAACGAGCGGTTTGTGGAGGACACTTATATGGTGATGATGCAGTTGCAATACAGCAAGCTGACCGACCAGGTGAGCGACAAGATGCGCAACGACATCATCCCCACCCTCATCCAGAGCGGCAAGTTCAAGAAGACGCAATACGGATTGCAAGAGATTGATGACTACATGACCCAAAACGGTGAGAATCCAGAATGGCACAAAGGTTCTAAAGACGATGCCGCACAGCAGAAGATTCAAGAGATGGCAGAGCTTCAGATGGAAGGCGCCGACGTCTATATGAGCACATTTGTCCACATGAAAAACGGTCCGTTTTTCCATGAAACAGGCAACTGGCTGATGCCGTTTTCCGTTGATCATCCCTCCATCATGCAAGTGCTCCGCAAGCTCGACCCTTCCTCCAATATCTTCGGCATGTTCCTGCTCCTACTTGAGCACGCCCCCTTCTGCAACAACGACAAATATTCATTCGCCTTCATGATGGACAACATCGGAAAGAGTGGTCAGGAGATGATTATCCAGAATCTTTCGGGCGGAATGTCGGCCTCAGAAATGCAGGAGCAGATGGAAGACATGAAAAAAGGAAAAGTCAAGGACAGCGATTTGAGCCGTCAATACATCCACGACCTTTATCGCTTCTTCGTGGCCTACCCTTTTCACCATCAGTTTGAGAATCCGTTCGACAAGACGCTCCCTGCCTTCCACCCCCTTCCAACCAAGAAACTGCACCCGCTGCTTCAACACAAAGAACGTTTACAATGGCTGGGTGAGTTTTTCATGCGCAAAGAGCAGTATGCCGACGCCACATCTTTATTCCTCTCCTTATCACCACAAGAACGAGAGGATGACGCCCCAATCTGGCAAAAAATCGGATTTTGCCAGCAGAAGTCGGGTGACATGGAATCAGCACTTGAAAGCTATACGACCGCCTATTCTCTAGCTCCCAATTCGCAATGGACATTGAAGCACCTTGCCCGCGTGTCGTACCAGCTCAACCGTTATTCCGAATCGGAAGTATATTACGACCTGCTGCTTTCCGATGACGAAAACAACCTGACTTACCTCAAGCGAAAGGCAGACTGCATGACGAAAGACAATCGCTATGCTGACGCCATCCCGCTTTTATACAAAATCTATTATCTTGACGAAGACTCCCCTGAAGTACAGGAAGAGTTGGGCTTATGCCATCTGATGACGGGCAACACGGAGAAATCGAAGGAATTCTATTCCCGGCTGTCATCTTCACATCCTGATAATGGGAAGTACATGATGAACCTGGCCAATGTGTTTTACATAGAGAAAGACTTGGAGACCGCATACCATCATTACCGTATCGCCTACGCACTGATTCGGAAAGAATCCAATGGCGCGCGACAGTTTAAGCGCATGTTTGTGGATTCAGCCAAGCAACTCAAACCGCTCGGCATTGATGTCAGCAAATTTCAGATGATGTACGACGCAGTGTGTCTTGACACCACTCCATAGTTCCTTTCCTTCAAGCCAGCTTAATTTACCACACAGTCTCCACCTCAATATTAACGAATCCAACAGCCTCACATTCCCATGCAGAGTTCCCTCCTACCCATCCAACGATTGTACAGCCTTCTCACCCAAGAATATGAAAGTGAGAAAGAAGCCTATCGCGAGCAGACGGAAAAGATGGGCATCGGCCGTAAGGTGAAACGCGGCATCTGCTGGTATCCCATCAGGGTGGGTCGCAGCTATTACAATTCCCTGAACCAGTTGGTGGTTGAAATAGAGCAACGGGAACCTCAAGACATAGAGCACAATTTCGAATACGGACGTCCCGTAGTGTTTTTCACTCCTGCAAGTGGTAAAGAAGGAGAGCAAAAGAAAATCAGATATTTCAATTCCAGCTGTACCATTTCCTATGTTGATGGCAACCGTATGGTTGTGGTCATTCCCTCATCCCAGTTTTTTATTGACCTCCAGAGCAGTGATGACTTAGGTGTTCAGCTATATTTCGACGAGACTAGTTACCGAACCATGTTCCATGCTCTGGACGATGTGATGAAATCGAAGACAAACCGGCTTTCTCAGCTCCGCGACCTATTTGCCGGTCAGGGAATTCCCGGTCGTTTCACCTTTGGTCCACAATCTTTTCCCTGGCTCAACCAGACACAGGAAAAAGCTGTGAATGAAGTGCTGGCAGCAAAAGACGTGATGGTGGTTCATGGACCTCCCGGCACAGGAAAGACCACCACATTGGTAGAAGCCATCTACGAGACCTTGAAACGTGAGACCCAAGTAATGGTGTGTGCCCAGAGCAACATGGCCGTGGACTGGATCAGCGAGAAGCTGGTGGACCATGGCGTTCCGGTCCTCCGCATAGGTAATCCCACTCGCGTGAACGACAAAATGCTGTCATTCACCTATGAGCGGAAGTTTGAAGCCCATCCCGACTATCCTGACCTGTGGCGTATCCGCAAGACCATCCGTGAGCTTCGTGAACAAAAGAAGAAAGGCGAGAGTATCCATCAGAAGATCTCCCGTCTGCGTGACCGTGCCGCCGAGTTGGAGATGCGCATCAGCGGAAGCCTTTTTGATGAGTCTCGCGTGATCGCCTGCACATTGGTAGGCAGCGCCAGCAAGTTGCTGGTAGGGAAGAAATTCTCCACACTGTTTATTGACGAAGCCGCTCAAGCATTGGAACCCGCTTGCTGGATTGCCATCCGCCGCTGTCACCGCGTGGTGCTCGCCGGCGACCACCAGCAGCTGCCTCCCACCATCAAATGCTACGAAGCGATGAAGGGGGGGCTTGGCAAAACGCTGATGGAACGGATTGTGGAGAATGTACCTTCAGCCGTGACCTTGCTGACAGTTCAATACCGAATGAATGAGCAGATCATGCGATTCTCGTCAGATTGGTTCTATGACGGCAAAGTGACCGCATCTCCTACAGTACGCAACCGATCAATTTTGGACTATGACCGCCCAATGGTGTGGATTGACACGTCTGCACTTTCAGAATCAAATGCCAATCCTGAGAATGATGAAGTCCGGGATTTCAAGGAATCCTTCGTTGGTGAGAGTTATGGTAGAATCAATAAGTCAGAAGCCGACCTGACCCTCCAGACTCTTCTCGACTACATTCAGAAAATTGGTAAGGAACGATTTCTGGAGGAGCGCCTGGATGTGGGAATCATCAGTCCCTATAAAGTTCAGACCCAGTATTTGCGCAGTCAAGTCCGCAAACGTGCTGATTTCAAACCCTACCGCCAGTTGATATCCGTCAACACAGTCGATGGTTTTCAAGGTCAGGAGCGGGACATCATCCTCATATCATTGGTCCGCAGCAACGAGCAAGGAAACATTGGTTTTCTGAACGATCTTCGCCGCATGAATGTGGCCATGACCCGTGCCCGCATGAAACTGATTATCATAGGCGATGCCGAAACGCTGTCGCACCACCCATTCTATAAAAAACTGTATGAAAAGACACTCCCCGTCCCTGTTGGGGACGAGGAGTAGTACTTCATTTCTTTAGGATTTCCTTAGTCAGTTGGTTGTCTGCATATACATATTCAACACATATCACAGGATGTTGAATGGTTAGTCTGCGAAATATGCTCCCCATTCCACTAAATCCTGGCGTACATATCCCACTTTTCCCTTAATTCGGATTTTATACCATCCATTCACCTTACCGAGGCAATCAAAGAAGTTGTCCGGATAATCTGCATTACTGTCGGCCTCTGTCATTTGTGTGACCACAGCCGTTTTCACCGATGGCCCTTTGCGGATGTTGATGTTGCCCTTGACGCCATCTCTTCTACCGATAATTCCTTTGCCTTTTTCCGGTGTCCACACTTCCACACGGTGTCCTTTCTTCGGCACTTCTACTTCCCAATCCAAAGGATTGGCCACATAAGTGGTGGCTGTTTGTCTCACATAGTGTCCGACAATTGAACCATCACTGGTGACCACAACTTTTGCGCTATCCTTCTGTGCATACAATGCTGTTACAGCAAACATAGCGGCCAAAGCAAAAATCAATCTTTTCATAATCAGTTTAATTAAAAAGGTTAAAAACTTAATTTTCTACACATTACGTCAAATAAACTCATTCAGAAAATTGAGCTATACGAGCAATATACTTACCAATTATATCAAATTCAATATTCACCTTCGTGCCTACTTCAATGGCATGAAAGTTTGTGTTGTCGTAGGTATAGGGAATGATATTCACCTGGAAGGAGTTGTCGGTAGGATTACAAACCGTGAGGCTCACTCCATTGACGGTCACAGATCCCTTATCCACGGTGATATAGCCTCTGCGAGCCATTTCCTTGTCGCATTCATATTGGAAAGTGAACGTGTAGCTTCCCTGCTGATCCTCCTTGGCAGTGCATACAGCAGTCTGATCCACATGTCCTTGAACGATGTGCCCATCGAGACGTCCATTCATCATCATAGACCTCTCCACATTGACTTTATCACCCACTTTGAGATCGCCAAGATTAGATCTGTCGAGCGTCTCCTTCATGGCTGTGACCACATAAGAGCCATTTTCAATTTTCACAACAGTGAGACAAACGCCATTATGAGCCACACTCTGATCAATTTTCAATTCATCCACAAACGAACACTTGAGCGTGAAATCCACATTCTCTCTATCTTTTTTTATTGCAACAATGGTTGCGAATTCTTCTACTATACCAGAAAACATAAGCAAAATA
>OMUD01000153.1 GCA_900314125.1 uncultured Prevotellaceae bacterium
AAAAAAGGTGTCGCATCATTCATGCGACACCTTTTTCTGTATGTTGATTTTGGGTTTATGCCACCTTGTTGAGCTTCTTCAGGATGCAGAAGATGAAAGCGGCAGAAACTAGGCAGATGACTGCAAGCACACCCCAGATGAGCGTGAGGTCGCTTCCCCACATCAGTGCCGGAATGGCCACGAGGAAGTTACCGATGGCGGTGGCCACGAACCATCCACCCATCATCATTCCCTTGTACTTAGGCGGAGCTACTTTCGATACGAAGGAAATTCCGATTGGCGAAAGGAGCAACTCAGCGAATGTGAGGATGAGATAGGTTGAGATGAGCAGGTTAGGTGTGATGGCAGCCACTTGGTCGGCCACCTGCTTTCCACCTTCCATGTGGGTTGACGGCAGCGGCTGTCCGATGCAGAAAATGGTCATGATGATGTAGGCGGCAGCCGCCACGAGCATACCCAATCCAATCTTCAGCGGTGCTTTCGGTTCTTTTCCTCTCTTGCCGAGTGCGCCGAAGATGGCCATGCTGACAGGAGTGAGAAGCACAACGAATGCTGGGTTGAACTGCTGGAAAATCGGAGCCTCGATGGTGATGCTGTCCTGCGAAACGGTGTATTTATAGATGAGCAGGCCGATGGCCACCAGCGTTACGACGCCTGAAATGGTTTTCGACTTGGAACTTCCGTTCTGGAACACGCCGAAGAGTCCGTAAACCACGAAGATGAGGAGCACGAGGTTCCATACGTCGTAGAACATGGTCTCGATTCCTGTCACGTTGTGGTCGGTGTATTGCTCAGCGAAGTAGGTGAGTGTGGAACCGTTCTGATGGAATGCCATCCAGAAGAAAATCACCACGGCGAACACGAGGCAGAGCGCCACGATCCGTTCTTTGGTCTCCGCCTTGGAAATCTCCTCCACCGGCTGGCTTGTGGCAGAGGCCGGTTTGGTGCCGTTGTAGTCGGCATGTTTGAAGGTCTTTCGGAATGCGAAGTAGATAATGATCGACACAATCAGTGAGATGCAAGCCACTCCGAATGCGAAGTGATAGGAATCCTGCTTGCTGTATCCCCAGTTAGTCTGCATGTATTCCATGATGCCGATGGCGGCCGATGCGGCGAACATGGCACCGATGTTGATGGCCATGTAGAAGAGTGAGAATCCGTTGTCGCGTTGCTTGGCATACTGAGAGTCTTCATAGAGGTTGCCCACCATCACTTGCAAGTTGCCTTTAAACAGTGCGGTGCCGAGGCAGATAAGAAGCAGTGCCGCTCCCATGGCCACGATGGCTGTGGTTCCGCTTCCGAGCGGAATGGCAAGGAACAGATAGCCGAGGAACATGATGGAAATACCCACCGTCACACATTTGCCGTAGCCGATGCGGTCGGCGAGCATTCCTCCGAACAGCGGCAGGAAATAGACCAGCATGAGGAACGTGGAGTAGATCAGTCCTGCGGTTCCCTCGTTGAATCCAAAGTTGTCTTTAATAAATAAGGTGAAGACGGCAAGCATGGTGTAATAGCCGAAACGTTCACCTGTGTTGGCAAGGGCCAGTGCATAGAGCCCTTTCGGTTGTCCGTTAAACATAGTCAGAGTATTTTTGGGTTAAACTTATTTCTTGATGTTTGGCTTTTCGAGCCCATATCCCTTTTTCTTGTCCTCCATCTTCAGCAGGAAAGCGATGAGAATGGCAATCAGTCCGCACACAGCGAAAATGGTCATTGTGGTGGTGTAGTCGATGGTACCGTCGGCAAGAGTGTTGGCCTGGTTCACTTTTCCAATCATGATTGGCACGAGCGACAGACCGATATTCTGGATATAGAAAATCAGGGCGTATGCCGTTCCGAGCAGTTGCATCGGTATGATTTTAGGCACTGATGGCCACATGGCCGACGGCACCAGTCCAAATGCGATTCCGAGCAGCACCATCATAGTGATGGCGATGGCCACTGATGTGATGGATGGCACGGCAAAAACTGCGTGGACGATGGTGAGCAGCACCGACCCGATAATCATCAGTGTGGCTCCCTTTCCGATTCGGTCATAGATATAACCAAAAAGCGGAGTGAGGATGATGGTTCCGTATGGCAACATCGATGGTATGGCTCCCGCCAGGTCTTCGCTCACCCCGTATTTGATTACCATCAGTTTTGTGGCGAATTTGAGGAATGGGAAAACGCCTGCATAGAACATCAGGCAGAGCACGGTGATGTACCAGAATCCGCGGTTGGTGAAAAGGAGCTTGAGATCGCTGAACTTGAACTGCTCTTCCTCTTGGTTGGCAGTGGCTGCTGCAGCCTTGTCTTCCTTGCGGTCCATGACGCAATAGACGATGAAGCTCACCATGGCGATGCAGAGCAAAGCGGCTCCCAATCCCACAGATGCAGAAACTCCTCCGTTGGCTTTTGCGAATGGGAGGGCGAAGCTCAGTGCTGCCGCTGTTCCGAAACGCGCGAGTGCCACCTGCACTCCCATGGCCAATGCAAGTTCGTGGCCTGTGAACCATTTCACAATCACTTTTGATACCGTGATACCCGCAATCTCGCACCCCACACCATAGATGGCGAATCCGAGGCACGCCCAGATGACTTGCGTCTGATATCCGAAAATCTCCCCTTCAAAGTCGTTGCTCACAGCCCACCATTTGATCAGTGCACCACCGAACATAAGTACGGTGGACATGATACCAGTGAATCGGATTCCGAACTTGTCGAGAATGATTCCTCCGAAGAAGAGGAGCAGGAGGAAAACATTGAAAAAACCGTACGACCCTGAGAAGAATCCGTAGTCGTCGGAACTCCATCCCAATCCGAGCCCGCCGTCTTCTTTCGCGGCAGTGAGCAACGGCTCGAGAGGCGACATCACGTCAGTGAAGAAATAGGCTGCCATCATTGTGACAGACACGATGATCAAGGCAGTCCACCTTGCGGCTGCTGAGTCACTCAGCTTTTTTTGAATGGCTTGTGTCATTGCTTCGTTATGTTGTTTTTTTGTTATTACGTAGGGTCTTTCAAAAACGCTCCTGTTTATTTTTTCAGCCACTGGTCGAGCCATCCGAAGAAGGTGCGCTGCCAGAGGATTCCGTTTTGTGGTTTGAGCACCCAGTGGTTCTCATCAGGGAAAAGCAGGAGCTTGGCAGGGATGCCGCGGTAGCGTGCCGCATTGAATGCCGCGATGGCCTGTGAGAAGAGGATGCGGTAGTCGAGTTGTCCGTGAATGCAGAGAATCGGTGCGTCCCATTTGTCAACAAACTTATGTGGTGAGTTGTCGAATGTGCGTCGGATTACCGGGTCGTCGTGGTGCCAAGGCGCTCCTCCGAGGTCCCAGTTGGTGAACCAAGCCTCCTCGGTCTCCACATATTGCTGCTCAAGGTTGTAGATGCCGTCGTGTGCGATGAAGCATTTGAAGCGTCCGTCGTGGTTGCCGGCGAGCCAATACACGCTGAACCCACCGAAACTGGCACCGATGCATCCGAGGCGGTCCTTATCCACAAATGGGAGGTTGGCACAGGCGTCGTCGATGGCGCTCTTGTAGTCATCCATGCATCGTCCGGTGTAGTTGGTGCTGATTTCTTCCAGCCATTCTTTTCCGAATCCAGGAAGTCCGCGTCGGTTAGGTGCGACCACCACATAGCCGTTGGCTGCCATGATCTGCATGTTCCATCGGTAGCTCCAGAATTGGCTTACAGGACTTTGCGGCCCGCCTTCGCAGAAAAGGAGGGTAGGGTATTTCTTGTTCTTGTCGAAATTCGGTGGCAGGATAATCCAGGATAGGATGTCCTTCCCGTCAACCGCCTTGCACCATCTCGGCTCCACGTCTCCCCAGTCGATGTTTTCAGCAAAGTACTGGTTCTCACGGGTGAGCTGGGTGGCTGCACCGGATTTCTTATCGACGAGGAAGAGCTCTTTGGCTTCCTTCATCGACTGGCGTCCGCAGAGGAGCTGGTCGCCACAGAGCGCCACGGATGTGTAGTCGTGCTGTGTGTCGGTCAGTTTCTTCACATTGCCTTTCAGGTTGGTGGTATGGACCATGGTGGTGCCGTGCCACACACCGATGAAGTAGAGGTTCTTGGAGTCTTTCTCCCAGCAGAAGTCGTCCACTCCGCTTTCGAATCCTGTGCTCACGTAGGTTTTCTTGCCAGTCTTCAGCTCATACACGCACAGACGGTTGATGTCGCTCTCGTAGCCGTCGCGCTCCATGCTGAGCCAAGCCACGTATTTTCCGTCGGGTGAGAACTGCGGATTGGTGTCGTATCCCAGGTTGTAGTCCTTCCCATCAGCGATAGGCTGGTTGGCAGCCTGATGCTGGAGCGACTTTGTGTAGTCGTAAGCCGGTGTCTGGTATCCTTCGGGTTTGCATAGGTTGGTGGTTTTTCCGCTCTCAATGTCGTAGAGGAAGATGTCGGAGTCGGTGCTCACGGCGTATTCCCTTCCGCTTTTCTTGCGGCAGGTGTATGCCACCTGCTTGGAGTCGGGACTCCAACAGAGTTGCTCGATTCCGCCGAACGGCCGCATTGGGCTTTCGAACGGCTCTCCTTGCAGGAGGTCGATTGGGTCGGTTGACAGCTCTTCACCGTTGAAATGGTAGATGAACGGGTGGGGGATTTCCTCCGTGTATTCGTCCCAATGCTGGAACATCTGTTCGTCAATCACCATTCCGCTGCTTTTGGGCAGGTCGGTGTGTGGGTGGAAGTTCTGTACAGGGTTTTTCACCGTGCGTACCACGAGCACGTACTTTCCATCAGGCGAGAAGCTGTAGTCCTCGATGCTTCTGCTGCCGTGGGAGAGCTGCTTGCGTCCGCTTCCGTCGGCGTTCATCATCCAGAGCTGACCTTTGCTGATGAAGGTGATTTTGTCGCCGAGAAACCGTGGAGCTGATTCGCTTGCCACGTCAGTGGTGAGGTTCTTCTCACCTGTTCCGTCGGTGTTGATTGTGTAGATCACGGTGTGGCTCTTGTTTTCTTCCACGCTGTAGTAGCTCACGTTGTATGTGATGGACTTTCCGTCGGCCTTCACGTCGGCACCTCCGATTCGTCCCATTGCCCAGAGTGCCTCTGGGGTGAGTCGTCGGTTTTGGATGTTGGGTTGTTGACGGCCGATGTAAGTTTGTGCGTCAGAATTAGTGCTTGCCATAATCATGGTTGAGGCAAAAAGGGTAGTTAGCAGTTTGTTCATAAGTATGCAGATTGACAATGCGGGGGAGCATGGGATATGGTGTGTCCCATGTTCCCCCTCATGAGGTTCTTATTTTCTGTGTTGTTGTCTTTGCTGTTCCTGCATGGCGCGCTGCTGCTCGGCCATGGCCTGCATGCGCTCCATCATGGTCATGTTCTTCTTCGGGTTGGATTTGCGTTCCTTCTTCCGCTGCTCAAGGGCTGCAAGGAGCTTCGCGTCGTTCGTTGTGGCACGCAGGTACCACATCATGAGGATGCTGAGCAAACCGGACACGAAGTAGTAGAGGTTGAGTCCGCTTGAATAGCTGTTGAACGAGAAGAAGAAGATGAGCGGCATGAGGTAGGAGAACCATTTCATGCATCCCATGCTCTGCTGCTGTTCTGCCGACATTGCGTTGTAGGACTGCTGCCTCATGCTGATCCAGGTATTGGCCCATGTGGACAGACACCACAGAATACAGAAGAGGCTGAGGTGGTTTCCGATTCCCCAAATGTTGCTGCTGAACTGGATGACGTCGTCGTAGGTGGAGAGGTCGTCGGCCCAGAGGAACGACTGCCCTCGCAGCTCGATGGCGTTAGGAATGAAGTTGAAGAGCGCGATCCAGATAGGCATCTGTATGAGCATCGGCAGACATCCTCCCATCGGCGAGACGCCGTATTGTGAATAGAGCTGCATCATCTCCTGGTTCTTCTGCATGGCGTCTTCCTTGTTCGGATATTTCTTGTTCAG
>OMUD01000154.1 GCA_900314125.1 uncultured Prevotellaceae bacterium
GAGGCGTTGAAGTCTTAAAATTCGCCTAATTAATATTTTGCTCTTCTCTCGTTTTTTCGTAACTTTGCAGGGAAATACCATGTGACTCATCAGCGCTGCTGTCGTTGATGAGTTTTGGTGTGTCATAAATAAAAGAGTTAAATCACAGATAATCAAGGTAAAAAGAACTACGTTAAGCGAAAAGGACAGTAATGGACCGCAATAAGAATTATTTACTCAGGTCGTTCATCATCACCCTATTGATAGTCATCATGCTTGCCGGCATGTTTTTCTTGCCCCGCATCACCTTGTTTGACAAGACCTTGCGGAGGGTGGATATCCTCGGCGACGTGTTGCAGAAAGACAGTCTCGGTAATGTGATTGCAGAGACGAAGATGGACAGCATGTGGGGATTCGTAGATTCGATGAACATCGCGATGGCCGAACCTGAGGTGATTAAGCTGGACTATAAGGACAGTGTTCCTGAAGGCATGGTGGCGATTGAGGACTTTGCCGACAGCACCGGCGTTCACCGCGACATGGACAAGTTCTACAGCGCGCTCGATGAGACAAAGAACCGTCAAGTGCGCATCGCCGTGTTCGGCGACTCCTACATCGAGGGTGACATCCTGACCGCCAGTCTGCGCAACATCATGCAGAAGAAATATGGCGGCAACGGCGTTGGCTGGGTTGAGGTGTCGTGTGTGAGCGAAGGCTTCCGCAATACGGTGGTAAACCACAACAGTGGGTGGTCGAAACACCATGCCAACGACAAAGGAGGCTACACCAGCTCGATGGCAAGCCTTGCCGGCAGCTATTTCATCCCTTCGGGCGAAGGCAAGCTGACGCTGAGCTGCCAGGAACGCCAATATCCGGAGACGCTGTCGAAATGCGACCAGGTGAGCGTTTGGTATGACAACACGGACGCGCTGAGCATGATGCTCACGCTGAACGACAGCATCAGCAAAGACGTGGACACAAACGGCTATATGGGCATCCAGTGCCACACCACCCAAATGAGCAACATCAAGAAAGTGTCGCTGAGTGCCCGTGGCGGCGGTGTGGTGTATGGCATCTGCATGGATGGAAAGACCGGCATCTGTGTTGACAACTACAGTCTGCGCGGCAGCCCTGGCCTTCATCTGGCCCAACTTTCAGACCGTTTCATGCAGAAGATAGCAGAGGAGCGTCCATACGACCTGATTATCTTTGAGTATGGTCTGAACGTAGCTTCGAAAAAACGGAAGGACTACAGTGCCTACACCGACAAATTCCGCGAGGTAATCCAGAAATTCAAGTCGAACTTCCCGATGTCGAGCCTGCTGGTGTTCGGTGCGAGCGACCGCGACGAGAGAGGAAACGACGGTGGTTACCACACGATGCGCGGGGTGGAAGAGCTCATCAGCTACCAGCGTAAACTGGCAAGCGACGAAGGCGTGGCATTCTGGGACATGCGCCAGGCTCTCGGTGGCGACGGCTCCATCGCCCAGTTGCAATCGAAAGGCATGGCAGCCAAAGACTTCACGCACCTGAATTTCAAAGGCGGCGAGCACATCGCCCAAATTCTTTTCGACGTGCTGATGAACGGCAAGATGAACTACGATCGCCGCATGGGTAACGACTGAGAAGAAATCATAGACATAAAACAAATTTTAAGAACAATCCATAAGCACAACAATGTTTGACATAGATTGGCAATCGGTGCTGGGTCAGTTGGCATACGACCCCAAGAACCCGATGATTTTCTCCACAGGTGTGTTTCTGCTGCTTTTCTTAGGCTTCACCCTGATTTACAACCTGCTCGGCAAGAAGACGACGCTCCGTCTGCTGTTCGTGACGGCCTTCTCTTATTATTTCTATTATAAGAGCAGCGGTTTTTATTTCTACCTGCTATTCATTGTCACGTTCTCTGACTTTTTCCTCGCCTGGCTGATCCACCGCAACAACCAGCGTCACGGACTGACGACAGAAGAGGCCGTGGCGAAACGGAAACTGGGCGTGAACCGTCTGTTGCTCGCCTTGAGCCTGATGGTGGACTTAGGCATATTGGTTTACTTCAAATACACCAACTTCTTCGGCAACTGCTGGGCCAACATCACCGGCGGCACCTGGGACATGCTCGACATCATCCTGCCTGTGGGTGTGTCGTTCTTCACCTTCCAATCGCTGAGCTACACGTTCGACGTCTATCGAGGCAAACTGCCTGCTCTGACGAGCTTTTTGGACTACGCCTTCTTTGTGTCGTTCTTCCCTCAGCTGGTGGCGGGCCCGATTGTGCGTGCCTCCGACTTCATCCCTCAGATCCGCAAGCCGCTGTTCGTATCGAAAGAGATGTTCGGACGCGCCATCTTCCTCATCATGGCGGGACTGATCAAGAAAGCCATTATCGCCGACTACATCAGCGTGAACTTCGTTGACCGAGTGTTCGACCAACCCGACCTGTACTCCGGCGTTGAGAACCTGCTGGGCATCTATGCCTACACGCTTCAGCTCTACTGCGACTTCTCCGGTTACTCCGACATGGCCATCGGTATCGCACTGATGCTTGGCTTCAAATTCCCGAAGAACTTCGATGCGCCATTCAAGTCGCAGAGTATCACGGAATTCTGGCGCCGTTGGCATATCAGCCTCTCGTTCTGGCTCCGCGACTACATCTACATTTCTTTCGGCGGCAACCGTCACGGTCTTTTCCGCCAGTGCATCAACCTGCTGTTGGTGATGGTGATCGGCGGTTTCTGGCATGGGGCCGACTTCAACTTCATCCTCTGGGGCACCTTCATGGGTGTGTGTCTGGTGGTGGAAAAGTTGTTCATGGTGTGGCGCAGGAAAAGTCATCCCGACTACCGGATCACGAACCACTCCCATGGTCTCGGTGGCTTTGTGCGCACGCTCATCACGTTCCATCTCTTCGCCGCATCGCTGATCTACTTCCGTGCCTCATCGTTCGAGATAGGCACCACGATGATAGACCAGATCTTCAACAACTTCACGCCTCAGGTGTTCACGCAGTGGATCACCGGCTACTGGGGTGTGGCGGTGCTGATTGTGATTGGCTATATCAGCCATTATCTGCCAAGCCGCATGAACGACGCTGTGCAGGGCGGCATCACGAAGATGCCTCTCTTCTTCCAGGCCTTGCTCATCGCCATCGTGATTTTTGCGGTGATTCAGATGAAGAGCGCCGATGTGCAGCCGTTTATTTATTTTGACTTCTGATGATTGGGATTTGATATGCATGAAAGCGGGAAACTCCTCGTTTCCCGCTTTTTTTGTGTTTTTATTTGTGGATGATGTGGGGGCAGGTCCCGTTGCAGGAGGAAAGATGCGGGGAGGCAACAACTCTGTTGTTGAGAATCCCTGCGGGATAACTCCTT
>OMUD01000155.1 GCA_900314125.1 uncultured Prevotellaceae bacterium
TTTTATAAAAGATAAAGCGATGAAGAAAGAGGAACTCACTCCTATGATGCGTCAGTTCATGGAACTGAAGTCAAAGCATCCAGATGCTTTGCTATTGTTTCGCTGCGGTGACTTTTACGAGACCTACAGTGACGATGCCATAGTGGCGAGTGAGATATTGGGCATCACGCTGACCCGCAGGAGCAGTGCGATTGGCACTCGAAAAGACGCGGCAGTGGCGATGGCTGGTTTTCCTCATCATGCTTTGGACACTTATCTTCCGAAACTGATCCGTGCCGGCAAGCGGGTGGCCATCTGCGACCAGCTTGAAGACCCGAAACTGACGAAGAAATTGGTGAAGCGCGGCATCACGGAGTTGGTGACGCCTGGTGTGGCGATGAACGACACGGTGCTTCACAACAAAGAGAACAACTTCCTTGCCGCCGTTCATTTTGGCAAGGCGATGTGCGGCATCTCTTTCCTTGACCTTTCCACTGGTGAGTTTTTGGTTTATCAGGGTGAATCTGGCTATGTGGACAAGCTGCTGTCGAATTTCTCGCCAAAGGAAGTGCTGTATGAGCGTGGCAAGCGCAATACTTTTTTAGGTCAGTTTGGTGGCAAGTACTACACCTACGAGCTGGATGACTGGCTTTTCGTGGAAGAGACTTCACGTAAGAAACTGAATAAGCATTTCGGTGTGCGCAACCTGAAAGGATTCGGTGTGGACCATATCGGCGACGGCTTGGTGGCGGCTGGTGTGATTCTCTATTATCTGGAACAGACCCAGCACACCCACCTGCAGCATATCCGCAGCATCAGCCGTATAGAAGAGTCGCGCTACATGCATCTGGACCGTTTTACAGTGAGGAGTCTGGAGTTGCTGTCGCCGATGAACGAAGGGGGTGACAGTCTGCTGAAGGTGATTGACAAGACGGTGACCGCGATGGGCGGCCGTCTGCTGCTGCGCTGGCTGAGTTTTCCGTTGAAGAATGTGAATGCCATCTGTGAGCGTCAGGACGTGGTGGATTATTTCTTCCGTTATCCGGAAGTTCGTGACCGCATCCATGAGTTGCTGCAAGGGATAGGTGACTTAGAGCGTCTGAGCAGCAAGATTGCCACCCAGCGCATCGGTCCCCGTGAATTTATCCAACTGCGTCAGTCGTTGGAGTGTGTGGGTCCGATTAAGCAACTGTGTGGAGAGAGCGACAATCCGGTGATGGAAGGTATCTCGAGCCGTCTTGACAGCTGTGAGGAGCTGATTTCCCGCATTGCGCGCGACATCCGTCCCGACACCCCATCGATGCTGAACAAAGGCGGAGTGATCAACGACGGCGTGAATGAAGAGCTCGACCGCTTGCGCGAGATAGCCTATAACGGCAAGGACTATCTGCTTCAGCTTCAGCAGCGCGAGATTGAGGCCACGGGTATCAGCAGTCTGAAAATCGGCTTCAACAATGTGTTCGGCTATTACATGGAGGTTCGTAACACGTTTAAGGACAAGGTGCCCTCGAACTGGATCAGGAAGCAGACGCTGGTGAATGCCGAGCGTTACATCACCGAGGAGTTGAAGCAATACGAGGAGAGCATCCTGGGAGCCGAGGAAAAGATATTGATTTTGGAGAACTCGCTCTACAACCAGTTGATGAACGACGCATTGGCTTATATCAGCCAGATTCAGCAGGACGCCTCCGAGTTGGCTTGCATCGACTGCCTGCTGTCGTTTGCCCTTTGTGCCCAGGAATATGGTTATGTCCGTCCGGTGGTAGATGACTCGCTGGTGATTGACATCCGTCAGGGCCGTCATCCGGTGATTGAGCGCAACATGCCTGTGGGTGAGCAGTATGTGGCCAACGACGTACTGCTCGACTGCAACAGCCAGCAGATTATCATCCTGACAGGTCCTAACATGGCTGGTAAGTCGGCTTTGCTGCGTCAGACCGCATTGATCACCATCATGGCGCAGATAGGCTCGTTCGTTCCTGCCGAGTCGGCCCGTATCGGCTATTGCGACAAGGTGTTCACCCGCGTGGGTGCGAGCGACAACATCTCCTTGGGCGAGAGTACGTTCATGGTAGAGATGACCGAGGCATCAAACATATTGAACAACCTGAGCGAGCGCTCGCTGGTGCTTTTTGACGAGTTGGGCCGCGGCACAAGCACGTATGACGGCATTTCCATAGCCTGGAGCATCGTGGAGTATATCCATGAGAATCCGAAGAGCCATGCCCGCACACTGTTCGCCACCCATTATCACGAGCTGAATGAGATGGAGAAACTCTTCCAGCGCGTGAAGAACTACAATGTGTCGGTGAAAGAGGTTGACAATCAGGTGATTTTCCTCCGCAAACTGGAACGGGGCGGCAGTGAGCATTCGTTCGGTATTCATGTGGCGAAAATCGCCGGTATGGTTCCTTCGGTGGTGCGCCGTGCCGAGCAGGTGCTGACTGAGTTGGAACGCAACAACCAAGGAGAGAGCATCCAGCGTCCGAAAGTGGAACAAATCAGTGCGCCCGATCCGAAGTCCCAACTCTCCTTTTTCCAGCTCGACGACCCAATACTGACACAGGTGCGCGATGAAATCATCCATACCGACGTGGACAACCTCACTCCACTGGAAGCCTTGAACAAGCTCAACGACATCAAGAAGATCTTGCTGGGATAATCCCAAATGGGTCTTTGTAATATGCAATGACAGATTCGGAATATTTATTCTTTTTTTAGTCAATGTATTTGTTATATTTATTCATTTTATGTATATTTGCACAATCTATCTCAGAAAAGTGTGATTTTTTTCACATTTTTCGCCGATAAAACGTGAAATAATAGTATAATATGAATATATATATAAAGCGAGATATAGAATCCAAATTGTTGGATTGGAAAAAAAGTAAGAACCGTCAGCCCCTTATACTTCAAGGAGCTCGTCAGATTGGCAAAACATGGGTAGTAAATAAGTTTGGGAAAGAGCATTATAAGCATATAGCTGTATTCAATTTTGACAGGCAAAGTGAATTGTCGGAGATTTTCTCAACGACCAAGGATGTGAAAACAATTCTTCGTGAATTGAAATTTATGACTGGTGTTCCCTTAATTCCAGGAGAAACACTTCTTTTCTTTGATGAAATTCAAGAGTGTATTGCTGCTTTGAATGCTTTGAAATATTTCGAAGAAGATGCTCCAGAATACCATGTGATAGCTGCCGGTTCTTTGTTGGGAGTGGCTTTAAATCATAATAACCAAGGATTTCCTGTCGGTAAAGTGCATTTTGAGCACATGTATCCAGTCACCTTTAAGGAGTTTCTTAGGGCATACGATTTGTCATTATATCAGCAGTTAGAAAACGAAATTGGAAAGAGGGTTGAGTTACCTATAGGAATATTTAACAGACTTAATTTGTGCTATAAGTCATATTTCCTTTGTGGTGGACTCCCTAAAGCAGTCTGTTCGTTTTTATCGGATGAGGGTACAGAACAGTTGGAAGAGATTCAGAAAGATATTCTTCAGTCGTATATATCAGATTTCAATAAATACGTAGAAACCAAGGATGTACCTCGAATTAGGGAATTGTGGAGATCTATTCCTTCTCAACTGAGCAGGGAAAACAGAAAGTTTGTGTTTAGGGCTGTTAGAGAGGGAGCCCGGGCACGGGAATATGAATCTGCCTTAGACTGGCTTTCTTTGTCTGGGATGACACACAAGATTTACCTATGCGAAACACCTTTAATGCCTCTTTCTTTTTATGAGAATACCACGGCATTCAAAGTTTATTTGTTGGATGTGGCTATTTTACGTTTACTTTCAGGCTTACCAAAAGAGGTGCTGATCAGTAAGTCTGATGCATTCAAAGAATTTAAAGGTGCTCTGGCAGAAAATTTTGTATTGAATTCACTTATTGCTCAAGGTATTGAAATGCCACATTATTGGACGTTAAGTGGGAATAAGGCAGAAGTTGATTTCATTATTTCCAATCAGTTGGAAGTTCTTCCTATTGAAGTTAAGTCGGACGAACGAATCAGCGGAAAGAGTTTTGCTGTATATAATGATAAATATCATCCTTCACTCCGAATCAGATTATCACTGCGTAATATCAAGCAAGATGGCAATCTTCTCAATCTTCCAATTTTTCTTGCAGATTGGATGAAAAAATATCTTTAGTCAGTTTAATAAATAAAAGTTAAAAAAAGTTAATATGTTTATTTTTCTTTTATATTTTTGTTGATTAAAGCGTGTAAAGACGACATTTTTTTATAATTTTGCCGAAAATGGTGGAAAAACCTTACTCCAGGGGGTACCCCCTGGTGGTATATAGGCGTGGAGACGCCTATATAGAATCTGCCAAACACTTTGACTATGAATTGCCGATGAGGTAAGCGAATAGCGTTATTAACTATATTTTATTAACTACTTAATTAACTACATTATGAAGCACAAACTACTTATTTTAGCTGCATCCATGATGTTTAGCTTAGGAGCTTCGGCACAGTCGCTGACCGCGACATGGGAAAAGCCAGAATCTCCTAAATTCACAACATGGGCACCTGAAACCACATGCTATCTGTGGAACGTAGGCGCACAGGCTTTCTGGATCAACCACCAAGGAGGCAATGATGCTCCTTACTACGGCACACATGCAGCCGTGAACCGCGACAAGGGTGCAGAGGTGATCTTCACCCGCACCAACCCAGGTTCTACCGCAGAGACCGACCTTGAGGCCTCAACCGCTTGGGAAGAGAACACCTATCTGTTGGTGAGCTATGTGACCAAATTCAGTGAGAAACGTTGTGCGTTCTACACCAATGCCAATGACGTGTGGACCGACAACAACACTCAGGCAAACCGTTATTGGACAGTGGTTCCAAACGGACAGTACATCAAGATCACCGGTAGCACGCTGAACGAAGTTGAGAAGGGTGAGACACCAGCTTACACGAGTGCAGGCTACTACCTCGGTTGGGAGCAGGACGACGACCAGATGTGCGTACGCTTCGACGACCCTTCAGGCGAGATGGGTTCAGAGGCAGTATATAGCACTGACTGGGCTGTTGTAAGTCCTGAAGAGTATCAGGAGTTCTTCAGATACCTCGTTGCAGAGGAGCTGAAGACTGCGATTGAAGACTTGATGACCGAAGCTGGCAGCAAGGTTGACCTGAATGCAGAGGCAGCTGTTTATAACAATACCAGCAGCACTTATGCAGAGTTGCAGGCTGCCATTGAGTCGGTAGGTGACAAGCGTGTTGAATATCTTGCTTCCACCGCATCTGAGGAACATCCAGCCGACTTCACAGGCCGCCTTGTGAACGCCGACTTCAGCGCTGGCAATATCAGCGGTTGGACCTGCACTTTCGTAGGTCAGTCTGAGCAAGCCACCAACATCGGCTATCAGGGTGCCAACCACGCAAATGGTGAATACACCATCAGCGGTTTCATCGAGGCATGGCACAAGTCTCACGAGCTGGGTGATGGCAAGCTCTCTCAGCTGATTTCGAAATTGCCTGCTGGTAAATACAAATTCACGGTGGATATCATTGCTTGTGACCAGCATAAAAAACGCACTCCTGTGACAGGCGTTGAGCTGTTCGCCATCGGTGGTGAGGCAGAGGCAGTACAAGAATGTTCTTCTGCAGACGGTAAGCCAGAGCATTATGAGATCACCTTCATCTCCACAGGTGGTGACATAGAGCTTGGTCTGCGCACCGTGAGCACAACCGCCAACTGGATTGCCGCCGACAACTTCACGTTGACTTACTATGGTCCGGTGAAGGATGATCCGGACATGGTGTTGCTGAAAACAGAGATAGCGAAGGCAGAGGCAGCTTATCCAGACCTTGACTTGATTTATGCCAACAAGGACATCAAGGACGCATACAGCACCAGCCTTGCAAATGCCAATGACGCTGTTACAGCCAGAGAAGGTGACTTCAAAGAGCTGCTCAAAGCCCTTCAGAAGGCAGAGGCAGACCTTGCCACTTCTGTGAAGGACTATGCAAAATATGACAAGACCTTGAAGAATTCCTTCGACGGTAAGCTCGATATCCTTGAGGGATTCAGTGAGGAGATTGCCGGACTGGTTTCTGACCAGCTGAGTGAATGGGCAGACGCTTACAGCGATGAGTCCCTGACTTCAGAGGAAATCAACAGTATGAGCAGCGTGATCACAGAGCTGATCAAGCAAAAGACTGCTGAAGAGCTTCAGAACAACGGAGAGGATCACATCGGTGACGACATCTCCTTCCTGCTCGATAACAACAACTTCGACAACGACTTCTCTGGTTGGAATGTGACAGGCACAAGTCCTGTATTCGGTGGTAAGGACGACCAGGCAAACTATGGCGGCTCTATGGCCGGCACACTCGGTGAACTGGAGACACCTACAGGCGACACTGACGCTTCAGGCTATTCAGGCTTCTATTTGAACTCTGGTTGTGCAGAGCGTTACCAGGCTGTGTTCAACATGTCGCAGACCATCAAGGATCTTCCTTTAGGAGCTTATATCTTCACTTGCCAGGCCTTCTCTCGTGATGATGACGGTAATGGAACTATTGAGGCCGTGCTCTATGCCAATGCCAATGGCAAAGAGCAGAAGGTGGCTCTTCCTAACCAGTTGGATTATGCATCGACAGATATGGTGTTCCGTGGTAAAGACGATGCTTGGTATCAAGATCAGACCACAGGTGATGGAAAGTATGTTCCTAACGGAATGGGTGCTGCCAACTATCACTTCCAGCATGATGAGGACAAAGACGGTGTGAACGACTATACTGTAAGTCTGAACTTGATCCTGAGTGAGACTTCCGACGTGACAGTGGGTGTGAAGACTGAATCTGCCGGTGAGTGGGTGATCTTCGACAACTTCCGCTTGATTTACAACGGTGAGGATCCATCTGCTTTCATCCAGATGATTAAGGATTTGAGCACAGAAGCAGACGACCTCGTGACCAACACTGAGAATAATGGTGGCGTGGTTGGCTCTGATGCAAAGGAAAGCATCAACACCGCCAAGGATCAGGGTGCGAGCGCAGGCACCACTTCAGAATATATCGCCGCTATCGAAGCTCTCCGCGATGCAATTGATAATGCGAAGAAGTCTGTTGCCGCATACGAAAAAGCCAATGAAGCTCTCGCCAATGTGGATCTTGCCATCAATGAAAATCCTGAAGCTACAGAAGAGGCTTTGGGTGAGGCAAGTGCTGTGATTGAAAAGCACGGCGACAACATCGCCAATGGTAATTACACCGTGGAGCAGGTTGAGGCTGCCATCGAAGAGATGAACAAGGCCATCGCCGCTCTGAAATATCCTGCTGATTATACTAACGCAAGCGATGCCAACCCTGTGGACTTCACCGCTCAGATTACCAACCCAAGCTTCGAAGGCGACGGAACCGGCAGCCTTGACGGTTGGGAATACTACAAGGGAGGTGACACCAAAGCTGCTGACAACAGCAACAGCACTTACACGATTACCAACGCTGACGGCAGCTATGTGTTCAACACATGGAATGGCTCAGCACCAGAAGGTGGATTCTACGTATCTCAGAAGCTCAGCTACCTGCCAGCTGGAACCTACGAACTGAAGAACCTGATGGCATCTGACGCAAACAATGTGATCACCATGAGCGTGAACGACATTGCAGTGGACTACACCATGGCAAACCCTAAGGAAACTGGTGAGTACTCAAGCATCATCTTCGAGGTTAAGGAAGGCGATGTGATTGAGATCAAGGCCTCTTCAAGCACTTGGTTCAAGGTTGACAACTTCACGTTGACTTACTATGGAACTGAGAGTGAGAAAGAACCTACGACCGCCATTGATGAGATCAACAGTTCAAGCGACTTGAAGAACGCTGTGATCTACAATGTTGCAGGTCAGCGTATGAACGTACTCCAGAAGGGTATCAACATTGTGAACGGTAAGAAGGTTTACGTGAAGTAAGCAGGAAAACCGTTTCAAACCAGACAAAGTGGGATGCGCCGCAAGGTGCATCCCTTTTTTTGTGCAGAGAAAACGAGCCTGTGTGGTTGAAAAAGAGAAATTTGTGAAAAACAAGTTTAAATAATTAAGAATAAATGCGTAACTTTGCATTTTGAATCCAAAATGCTTGTTTTTTGATTCGGATTAAAACAGCAAATTATTCACTAAAAATATAAAAACAAAGATCCATGGCGGACTACAATTTCAGAGCGATAGAGCAGAAATGGCAGAAGAAGTGGGTGGAGCAGCAGACCTACAAGGTGGTTGAGGACCCTTCAAAGAAGAAATTCTATGTGTTGAACATGTTTCCCTACCCATCGGGTGCAGGATTGCACGTGGGCCATCCGCTGGGCTACATCGCCAGCGACATCTATGCGCGCTACAAGCGTCAGCAAGGCTACAACGTGCTGAATCCGATGGGTTACGACGCCTACGGACTGCCAGCAGAGCAGTATGCCATCCAGACAGGCCAGCATCCTGAAAAGACCACATTCCAGAACATAGACCGCTACCGCGAGCAGCTGGACAAGATCGGTTTCTCGTTCGACTGGGACCGTGAGGTCCGCACCTGCACGCCCGACTACTACCACTGGACCCAGTGGGCGTTTGAGCTGATGTTTGAGAGCTACTACGACACTGCGCTGCAGAAGGCTCAGCCCATCACGAAGCTGGTGGAGCATCTGGCGCAACACGGAACAGAGGGCCTGAATGCGTGGGGAACGGAAGAGCTGAGCATTAGCAGCGGTGAATGGAATGCCATGGACGAGAAGGCTAAGAGCGACACGCTGATGAACTGGCGAATCGCCTTCCTGGGCGAGACGATGGTGAACTGGTGTCCTGAACTGGGCACAGTGTTGGCCAACGACGAGGTGGTGGAAGGCGTGAGCGTGCGCGGCGGCTTCCCTGTGGTTCAGAAGCGCATGCGTCAGTGGTGCCTTCGGGTGAGTGCCTATTCACAGCGTCTGCTCGACGGACTGGACACGATAGACTGGACCGACTCGCTGAAAGAAACCCAGCGCAACTGGATAGGACGAAGCGAGGGTGCCGAGATTGTGTTCAAGGTGGCTGACAGCGATAAAGAGTTCACGATATTCACCACCCGTGCCGACACGATGTTCGGTGTGACCTTCATGGTGCTGGCTCCGGAGAGTGAGCTGGTGGGCGAGCTGACTACCGCTGGGCAGCAGAAAGAGGTTGAAGCCTATCTTGAGCAGGTGAAGTCGCGCACGGAGCGTGAGCGCATGATCGACAAGAAAGTGACCGGTGTGTTTACCGGCAGCTATGCCATCAACCCGTTCACTGGTGAGAAGAACCCGATATGGGTGAGCGACTATGTGCTTGCCGGCTACGGAACCGGTGCCATCATGGCGGTGCCTGCCCATGACTCCCGCGACTATGCGTTCGCCCGTCATTTCGACTTGCCGATCATTCCGTTGGTGGAAGGCGCTGACGTGAGTGAGGAGAGCTATGACGCCAAAGAAGGCATCGTGATGAACAGTCCGCGTGCCGGCGTGAAGCCATATATTGACTTCTCGCTGAACGGACTGACGGTGAAGGAAGCGATAGAAGCCACGAAGAAATATGTGAAGGAGCACGAGATAGGGCGCGTGAAGGTGAACTACCGCCTGCGCGACGCCATCTTCTCCCGCCAGCGCTACTGGGGCGAGCCGTTCCCAGTATACTACAAGCACGGCATTCCTCAGATGATTCCAGCAGAATGCCTGCCTCTGGAGCTTCCGGAGGTGGATAAGTTCCTGCCTACCGAGACCGGTGAGCCACCACTCGGCAACGCCACCTGCTGGGCATGGGACGAGGCGAAGTGTGAGGTGGTGGACAACAGCCTGATCGACGACAAGACGGTGTTCCCGATTGAGCTTTACACGATGCCTGGCTTTGCCGGTTCATCAGCCTATTACCTGCGCTATATGGATCCTCACAACAACGAGGCGCTGGTGGGAAAGGCAGCCGATGAATACTGGCAGAACGTGGATCTCTACGTGGGCGGTACGGAGCATGCCACTGGCCACCTGATATACAGCCGGTTCTGGAACAAGTTCCTCCACGACTATGGTTACAGCGTGAAGGAAGAGCCGTTCCAGAAGCTGATCAATCAGGGTATGATCCAAGGACGTTCGAACTTCGTCTATCGCGACAACGAGGCCACTCACGAGAAAGGACATCCGGTTTTCGTGTCGTTCGGCTTGAGAAAGAACTACAAAGACGTGACCCCAATCCATGTGGACGTGAACATCGTTCAGAACGATGTGCTCGACACTGAGGCTTTCAAGGCTTGGCGACCGGAATACAGCGACTCCGAGTTTGTGCTGGAGGACGGCAAGTATGTGTGTGGCTGGGCGATTGAGAAGATGTCGAAGTCGATGTTCAACGTGGTGAATCCCGACATGATTGTGGAGCGCTTCGGTGCCGATACGTTGCGTCTGTACGAGATGTTCCTGGGTCCGGTGGAGCAGTCGAAGCCATGGGACACGAACGGAATCGACGGTTGCCACCGCTTCCTGAAGAAATTGTGGATGTTTATCTTCGACAAGGACGGCCAGGTGCGCCTGACCGACGCTGCCGCCACGAAGGAAGAGCTGAAATCCATCCACAAGCTGATCAAGAAAGTGAGCGGCGACATCGAGCAGTTCTCTTACAACACGAGTATCTCTGCCTTCATGATTTGCTTGAACGAACTGAACCAGCAGAAGAGCTGCAATAAGAGCGTGGTGGAGCTGTTCATCACCCTGCTTGCCCCATTCTGTCCTCATTTCTGTGAGGAGATTTGGGAAGTGCTGGGCAAGAGCGGCAGTGTTTGCGATGCCCCTTGGCCGGCATGGAACGAGGACTACCTGAAGGAAGACAGCGTGAGCCTGACGGTGAGCTTCAACGGTAAGGCCCGCTACCAGATGGAATTCGCTGCTGATGCCGACAATGCGAGCATTGAGAAGGCTGTGCTTGAGAACCCGCAGTCAGCCAAGTATATGGAAGGCAAGCAGCATGTGAAGACGATTGTGGTTCCTGGAAAGATTGTGAATATCGTGCTGAAAGGGTAGTGCGAGGCAGATGGGGCAGCAACATTGTTGCTGCATTGATGACTGCTTTTTGCCGTCTGGATTATGGGCATGTCCCGGTAAAACGACGCAAGATGCGTCGTCTCCACTTAACGTGCTACCATGCCATCAAGTTGTACGGAAAAAATAGAGGATAGCTTAAAAAAGGCTTTCTATATGTCAGAAGGATTGAAAAGAAAGATATGGCTTGAAGTGCGGGACTATCTGATGATCACGATAGCCCTTGCGATGTATGCCTTTGCGCTGACCTGCTTCATGCTGCCTTATCAGATCACGACAGGCGGTGTGGCGGGTATCGCTTCGATTGTGTATTATGTGACCGGATTTGAGGTTCAGAACACCTACCTGATGATCAACGCCGTGTTTCTGATTGTGGCATTGAAGGTGCTGGGCTGGAAGTTCTGCGTGAAGACCGTCTATGGAGTGCTGACGCTGACTTTCCTGATTTGGCTGGCACAGCGTCTGGTGGAGAATCCCGACGGAACCCTTCCTCAGGTGATTGGTGAGAACGAGGCATTCATGGCCTGCGTGATCGGTGCCATTCTTGAAGGCATGGGTCTGGCAATCTGCTTCCTGAGCAATGGTTCGACCGGCGGCACGGACATCATCGCCGCCATCGTGCATAAATACCGCAACGTAAGTCTGGGTTTCATGATCATGGCCTGCGATGTGGTGATTATCAGCTCCTGCTATTTCGTGTTCCACGACTGGCGCCGCGTGGTGTTTGGTTTTGCCACGCTGATTATCTCGAGTGTGACGCTGGACTACGTGATGAACCGTCAGCGCCAGTCGGTTCAGTTCATGATTTTCTCGCGCAACTTCTCCAAAATCGCCGACGCCATCAACAAGATGGGGCATGGTGTGACGGTGCTGACCGGTGAAGGCTGGTACACGAAGACCGAGCGCAACGTGCTGGTGTGCATCGCCCGCAAGAGTGAGTCGCTTGAGATTTTCAGGACCATCAAGATAATTGACCCCTA
>OMUD01000158.1 GCA_900314125.1 uncultured Prevotellaceae bacterium
TATAACCTCTAAAATATGCAAATTCTTGCTAATTTTGCAAAAACTTGCAAGAATTAGCAAGAATTTGAGTTGTTATTAGTATTATAAAGCAGAATTGATATTAAGAAGACTCATGGCTTTATGTCTCTAAAACACATTTATCAAATAGGAAATATGAGTGTAAAGGTGATTAGTTCACCGAACAAAGAGAGTAAACAATTATAGTTAATCGCCCTCAAATGTGACAACGTTTTTTCAGGGATAGTCACAAGAAGTCATATATTCTCATATTATTGACTGGCGAATTGCAGAATTCTCCAACGCAATGCAGAACAAATGAAAATTTTTCATTATCTTTACAGCATTAATCACAATATAATGGAAGATATAAATCGTCTTAAAGTAGTTCTCGTTGAGAAGAAGCGTACTAGCAAATGGCTGGCAGAGGAGTTAGGCGTCAATCCCACCACCGTTTCTAAGTGGTGTACAAACTCCTCTCAGCCTGACCTTGGTAACTTACTGAGGATTGCTGATCTCTTAGACGTTGATATTAGAGAACTGTTTGTGAGGGAATATAAGCAATACCTCTTGTCACAAGAGTCGAAGTAGGCAATATACACATTTCTGATGCAGAATAATTGGTTAATTCACAAATGGAACAATGATGCGATTAGGTACACTATTTAGTGGAATTGGTGCAATAGAGCAAGCTCTAAATCTCATGAATATTGATCATGTGAATGTTTTTGCATGTGATAATGGAGAGTTGGAATTAAAACTTTTGCCTAAAGGAAAACAGGAAGAATACGATAAACTAAAAAAAATAGCACGGTATAGAATAACGCCAGAGGAAGCAAAGAGATTATCTGCACTAACAAAAGAAGAACGAAAGATAATAGAAGATTACGCATTAAAGATAAGTAATCTACCGTCAATAGCTGATAAACGCAGATATGTTGATGACCTTTACGAAAAGAACAGCAAAGGAATAAACCTAGTAAAGCAGACATATTTTGCAAACTACATTATAAATGAAGATGATTTCCATTTAGATGTACATTTCTTCGATGGCAGGGATTATGCAAACAAAGTGGATTTAATGGTGGGTGGAAGCCCTTGTCAGGCATTCTCCAGTAATGGGAAAAGAGGTGGACTTGCTGACACCAGAGGAACTCTCTTCTATGAATATGCTCGAATAATTTCTGAAGTTCATCCCAAGGCTTTTATTTTTGAAAATGTAAAGAGTTTATTGATTCATGACAACGGAAACACATGGGCTGTCATAAAAAACACATTCAGAGAACTGAATTACAATATTTATATTCGTATGGATGAAAAAGGGAAAGAAAATGCCGTTCTTAATGCATTGGAATATGGTATTCCTCAGCAAAGAGAAAGAATATTTTTGATTGGTATCAGAAATGATCTAAAACTAAAGCAAGATTTTCAATTCCCAACTCCCATAAAGCTTGAGATAACAAACAAGGACTTCCTTGACAATAGCGTTCCTGCAAAATATTATCTTGGCAGAAAAGGATTTGAGTTCGTAACATCGTCTCCGACTAGAGCACAAGTAGGTAGAACGATACAAAAATGTCAGAAAGCCAATCAGCAGTTTAATTGGAATGGAGATTTTATCTTTGAACCGCTGAGCGAGAAACATACGACTGAAATATTAGAACGTGCATATATTGGAGAATGGAATGGTCAAAGAGGAGTCATTAGGCAATACACCCCTAGAGAGTGTTTGCGTCTGATGGGTTTTCCAGATAGTTTTGTAATGTTACATAATGACAATGTAATGTGGAGACAAAGTGGTAATTCTATAGTTGTCAATGTGCTCATCGCACTAGTAAAAGAATTGATAAAAACAGGAGTATTTGACGAATGAAATTAGCAACTGTATTCTCTGGTATTGGGGCGATTGAGCAGGCTCTTCATCGCATGGGCATTAACTATGAAATAGTCTTTGCCTGTGATAATGGTGACGTGGAGTTGAACCTACTTGAAGGCCAGGAGCTGGAGGATTATACAATATTAAAGAAGCTAAGAAGCAAGAAGCAACTAAAAAATCAAGAAGATATTGACCGACTAGAGGAACTTGGCAAAAAAGAGAACCAGATTGCTGAAGATATTAGAAGCAAAATTCAGATAATGCCAAGCAAGATAGACAAGAAGAGATATGTTGACGATCTTTATAAGAAACGTAGCCGTCAAACAAACTTTGTAAAAACTGCCTATCTTGCAAACTACGGTCATTTACTGAATCACGATGACTTCCATCTTGACATTCGTTTTTTAGATGCTACCGACTATGCTGATGCAGGTATTGATTTGCTCGTTGGTGGCAGCCCCTGTCAGGCTTTCTCGGCTGTAGGTGCTCAATATGGACTTAGCGATACAAGAGGAACATTGTTTTATGAATTCGCAAGAATTATAAAGGAAACTCAACCTCGCGTTTTTATTTATGAAAATGTCAGAGGGTTGACCACTCATGATAATGGGCATACGTGGGAGGTGATGAAAAGTGTCTTTAAGGATGATTTGAACTATCGCATTTCAGAACCTCAAATTCTGAATGCATCAGACTATGGAATACCACAAAGCAGAAGAAGAATCTTCGTGATAGGAATCAGAGAAGATATTGAATGTGGTGACTTTGTTTATCCTAAGCCTGTTCCGCTTAAATATACTATGCAGGATTTCTTGGAAGATAATTGTGCCTTTGGCCACTTCAATTACAATCCAACTGATGGAGAACTAATTGTTGAAAAAGTTCCAGGAAAACCTGATAAGAAATTCACTTTGACCCCAGCAGTTCAGAAATACGTACTGGCAGGAGGAACTTCAAATTACAAGACCTCTACTGAAACTGATTTGCCAATAGCACGTACACTAATGAAAATGATGACTCAACATCATCGTGCAGGAGTTGACAACTATGTTACAGTCAAAAAGAATCCTTTAGTTTTAAGGCAACTCAGTGACAGGGAAGCCCTAAGACTGATGGGGTTTCCAGATGACTTTAAGATTGCTGTGTCGTCAATGCAGACACTTCGACAAGCAGGAAACTCTATTGTTGTGGATGTGTTGATGGCTATCATTAAGAACGTCATTCTATTAAAATAAAATATAAGAATGGAGAAGAGTTTTTTTATAGAGATGAAGTCTTTCAATGTCAAAAGCAGTGGCGCTTATGACGATTTAAAACTGTGTCCCAAAGGAATGTATCCATTGGAATCTTATCAAGAGAAACCTATTAATCCTACTACAGGAAAGAATGTAGGAGGAGAAAAACAATTTGGTATTGGTTCAGACATCTTTTTTTTCTATGATTTAGAAACCGAGTCCATGCCTGTCTTCTTTCTTTATGCAAAGAAAGACCTTCTTGATTATATGGATGCTGCAAAAGAAGAATATAAAAATCCTACACAAGATTATTGCAATAAAGCATTTCTTGCTCAAATGTATAATAACAAGTTTGATTATATAGAGAGTATGGATGAAGAATATGTCAGAATGCATTTCTATGTCAATATCTATACTGATAGTAAATATCTTGGATTTAATAGTAGAAAAGATAGAAATTCTTATTATAATTTTACAAGATGTTTGATAGCATCAAATACCCAATCTAAAAATGACATATATACACAAATTATTTTTTATAAATTTCGCAATATCTTTACACGAAGAACATATATTTATATGAAACCAATTTTTACAAAACCTTACAGCAATCAAGAGTTGTCTTCTTTTCTTAATGAAGAACTGAACAATTTCAATGGTGATAACGATGTGCTAGACGGCATTATTAATAATTTTGTATTAAAATTTCGCTATCAATTTAATACAAAGAAGGAAGCTGATATTAAAGAAATTTCACAAGGTTGTGATAAAACAATAATTGACAAAGTGTATCAGCGTTTAAATAAGGCAGTAAGTTGGGTGTCATCGATTATTCAATCAGAACCTAAAGATTATCAGAAGATTGTTGATTCCTTTATTGACACACATGGAGTATATAACCATCCTATCCAGCAAATCTTTTATGGTGCTCCTGGCACGGGCAAGTCGCACATTATCAAAGAGCAGACGAAGGGTGAGGACGTGATACGAACGACCTTCCATCCTGACACAGACTATTCCACATTTGTCGGAACTTACAAGCCAACGACTGAGTTTGTTCCTGTGCTTGCCATCATCGGGGACAAAGCCGTGGAGACAGGGCGACAGGAGAAGCGAATCAGTTATGAGTTTGTCAGTCAAGCCTTCCTACAAGCCTATGTTGATGCGTGGAAGAAAGTTGCCGAGGCGAAAGGTGGCACAGCAAAGAAGCAGTTCCTTGTGATTGAGGAAATCAACCGAGGCAATTGTGCTCAAATTTTCGGCGACTTATTCCAACTACTTGACCGCAACGATTATGGCTATTCCGATTATCCCATTCAGTCTGACGCTGACATGCAGAAACAGTTGAAGTGGCTATTTGGAGGAGTAGAGATAGAGAATGCCGAAAGCATCAATGCCCTATATGACGGCAGAGACATCGTGCAGGAAGTGCTCAGCGGAGAAGTGTTGCTCTTGCCAAACAATCTCTACATTTGGGCCACGATGAACACGAGCGACCAAAGTTTGTTCCCTATCGACTCTGCTTTCAAGCGTCGTTGGGACTGGCAGTATATGCCCATCAGTGAAGGACGAGACAAGAACGGACAATCTAAGAATTGGAAGATTGAAGCCGATACACAAATGTACAGTTGGTGGTCATTCATCCAAAAGATAAATGATGAAATTTATGACAAGACCAACTCTGAGGACAAGAAACTTGGTTACTATTTCTGTAAGCCTATAAATGGTGTCATCAAGGTAGAAACATTTGTATCTAAGGTTCTGTTCTACATATGGAACGATGTGTTCAAGGACTTTGACAACGAAAGTGGCATCTTTGCTGAACCATATGACAAGTTCTATGGAACAGACACAAAGGGGGATGTGGTGATAGCCAAAGATAAAGTGCAGACGTTATTGGACAATTTGAATGTAGAAGTTGCTGAAATAATTGGTGCAGATGAAAACGAGTCTGCCTCTGACGAATCTGACAATGCCACCACAACGGGATCTTCAGCCAGAGATAAGTCTGTCTACTCTATCAATGGGGAAGGGAATTATGTGAAGAAAACCGTTCCTTCGGCTACTGTCACTGCTTATGTTAAGAATTATCCCGATGTCACAGCAAGTGAATTGGTAGAAACATGGTATTCTCTTGGTACTATGATTCGCCAGATTGTCATTTCGAAAGAATCGTATGAGCAAAAACTCAGCAAGACTTCGGATGCTTTTTTTGCGAAAAGATACGACAGTCTCAATCTGCCCAATGGAGAAGTAGTTTACGTGTATAACCAGTTTACCCCTGAACGTATAAATGATTTCATATCAAAGGTGAACGAACAGTCTTGGGATATCCATATAGAAAAGGTCGCTGAATGAAAATACTCATAGAAGAACATCAGTACGACGTAGCACGAGTGAAAGACATTCTGCATGGCATTGATGCCTTGGAGAATGTGGAAGGGCGGGTGTCCATTCACTATGTGGGGTATTACTACAATACCCTGCTGAAGGACTGCGTGTTTATTCTACCAAAAGTTCTCCTTAAAGATGTAGAAGGACAAGAATTGGCGTTCGGAAAATACAAACCAGAGGACATCTGCGACCTAAATAAATATAATCCGCTCACACCTGAAGAAAAAAGTTTTCTCTATAAGTTCTCCGTATGGATTTACCGTGCCATCGTGGTTTACAAGAATGACAAGCGGAATGCCGACGAGGCCAAGGACATCGTCTATCACACTAAGATAGCGGAGGTGGGTAAAGGCAACCTACGGCTCTCCAATACTTATCTTGACATTCTGCTGGAATTGGAAAGGTTCAACCGCGATAATCAGAACTTCTTCTTCTTTGTACTGAAGAACCTGCACGCAGGATTCAATAAGATTAACTGGACGCGCACCATCAACAAAGAGATGGCTCTTGTTAGTCGGAACGTGCCTGTCTATCTGCATCCCGTCAACAAAAAACGGCAGATAAACTTTGACGAGGAGCTGCTTGTCATCTTCTTCTCTATTCTGAACTACATCGGCGACGAATATGGTTTTCCAAAGGAGATAAACTTCCAATATGAACTCATCAAGGGCAAGCAGTTTAAACGCTACTTGAACGGCTATGGTCTGACACGACTGCACCAGATAAAATACAAGTATTTCTCCGACAAGGCGCTGGAGCTCTGGGGTCTTTGCGAGGTTTTCTTCAAGGAATCGAAGCAACTGTTCGTGCATACCGAGAAGAAAGAGTATCTGCTTGTCAAGAGTTTTTACATTGTCTTTGAGGCTATCATTGACGAACTCATTGGCGATAACCCATTGCCCGACGGTATGGAGAAAAAGCAAGAAGACGGCAAAATAGTGGATCACCTCTATACCGCTCAGAGTCTGATTGAAGGGGAGAAGAAACCGACATACTACATCGGTGACTCGAAGTACTACAAGATGGGACACGAACTTGGATCGGAGTCCATATACAAGCAATACACCTATGCCCGTAACGTCATTCAATGGAACCTAGACATATTCAACGGCGAGAACAAGAAAGTGAAGACATCGAAGGTAAAGCTGCGTGACGACGTGACTGAGGGTTACAACATCATCCCCAACTTCTTCATCTCAGCGAAGATGGATGATGGCTTCGATTACAAGAACGACGGTATCAGCCAAACAGACAGGCAGAACAAACGTCACAAGCAGATGCAGTTCAAGAACCGACTATTCGACCGCGACACGCTTCTACTTTTCCATTACGACGTAAACTTTCTGTTTGTTCTATCGTTGTATGCACGGAACAGTGCGTCGGGAAAAGCGAAATGGAAGGAGCAGGTGCGCGAGCGTTTCCGAAAGGAAATTCAGGATTGGCTGCAGGAAGACTATAATTTCTATGCGATGACTGCCCGACCAGGCACTCATGCCAAAGAGTATTTCAAAACTCACTTCCAGGATATTCTCGGAAAGACATACACACCGTTTGCAGAGAATAACATCTACTCTCTGGCCCTTGACAAGGAAGACCCTGAGCATGACAATGAGTTCTTGCTTACAGAACTACGCCGTCACTTCTTTGTAGAGCCCTGTTCATTAGGTGATAATCCAGAGCCAATTATTCAGACTGCGGTATCAAATGCAGGAATAGCAGCAGTCCTTCCTGCAAGAAATTTGGTGCTGGTAGGTTGTCTGCGTAGTCCTGCCCATCGGGAATGGGTGTTCGGTCAAGGCAAATATAATATTCGTCTTGCCATGGGAAAGGACGATGCCCAAGGTGCCATGAAACCATCAAGAGAACTTATGGACGTGTCGCACCTGCTCCTATACAATGAAACCGACAAGTCCGTCGCATACTACTTCAACGTCAAAGATCCATCTGTGATGCCTGAGATGTACGGATTTGACAAGATGAAGGAACTTCTCTACCCGTTCAATGTTGCTAGGACTCCCAAAGAAACATATGAAAAGAGAGCAGAAAAGCGTTATGGGAAAAGGGCATATCTAGTTTATAGCATTGAACCTATCCCCATTGAGTTTCCAGAGCATCGAATCATAGATTTGGCTCGTTTACTTGAAAAATATATAGACGAAGGTACACCAATAGGCACACCTTTCGTTATTAACATGAATAAATTGATCAAATACTTAAACGCTCAATAATATGGATGATTTAAAAAAACAATATGATGTATTTGAACACAATCATACGGAAATTAAAATTGAAAAAATGTTCGAAGAAATGGGATTACCTAATGATGATTCCAGAATGCACTTTTTGAATAACTTTCATATGGAATTTGATTATAAAGAAAGTCCATCAACAACAATAGTATCTAACAATTCAAATGTAGAAGAGTATGCCGAATTTAAATGAAATCAGAGAAGAAATTAAACACATCGGAAGTCCGTTTGATGTGGTTAGACGCAAGTATATAAAAGAACTTTCTGAATATACCGGGCGAAATGTTATTATATATTATTCAGGTTGGCTACAAAAGATAATAGATGGGGTTAGTGTAAATGATGCCGATAAAGATGGGTTTATGGCTGTAATACACAAGATGGACAAGTCTAAAGGCCTTGATTTAATCCTTCATACCCCAGGAGGAGATGTCGCAGCTACAGAATCGTTAGTAGACTATCTTCATAGTATGTTTGGAAACAATATTAGAGCAATTGTTCCTCAATTAGCCATGTCCGCTGGAACCATGATAGCATGTGCTTGCAAAGAAATTTTGATGGGGCAGCATTCTAGTTTAGGTCCTATTGACCCACAATATAACGGAATTCCAGCCTATGGCATTGTAGAAGAATTCCAAAGAGCATATAAGGAGATTCAAACCGCTGCAGCCAATCATGCAAGAAATCAGCAGGACCCCATTTTATTTGGGGAATATCAAGCAAAATTAGCTATATGGCAACCCATTATAGCCAAATATAATCCAACACTAATTGGCGAATGCGAAAAATCACTCACTTGGTCTGGCAATATGGTTAAGGATTGGTTATCTAATAATATGTTTGTAGAAGCCGACGAAAAATCAAGGAGCAAGATTGTAGATAATATAATAACGGAACTTCAAAATCATTCCATAAATAAGACTCACTCTCGCCATTTGAATATACAGAAATGTATTGACATAGGCTTAAAGATTCGTAGAATAGAAGATGATAATACCCTTCAAGATCTCATTCTTTCTATACATCATAGTAGCATACATACATTGACCCAAACAAATGCATATAAAATAATTGAGAATCAAGACGGAAAAGCCTTAATACAACAAGTTTTGGTTCATTAACAATAGGAATGTGATATTCTTAGTTATGTATCGACCAATATGACCATACAAGAAATAACTACTCGTAAGGAAGACCAGACATTTGATTGCAAGAGTATTCAAATAGATCCGAAGGCATTGGCTGTGCCCATTGTGGCATTTGCCAATGCGGATGGTGGCGTGATAGCCATTGGGGTATCGGATAAGACTCGGACGATTGAGGGGATTGATCAGCATACTGAAAAACTCAATGAGTTACTACGAGTGCCGTTTGATTTCTGCAATCCATCGGTTCCCGTGACTTGCTCATACCTGCCTTGCACGGATAAGGATGGGAATGAGAACCGCGTCTTGTTGATGGAGATTCCTGCCAGTTCGAGCCTGCATACCAACCAGGCAGATGAAGCCTTTATGCGTGTAGGCGATAAGAGCCGGAAACTGACCTTCGATGAGCGGGTGCAACTGATGTACGACAAAGGGGAACGCTACTACGAAGATACAGCAGTATATGACGCAACCATCGATGACATTGACATGGATGCTGTGGCCGACTATGCAAAGTTGGTAGGCTATGGGAAAAGTCCCTTGCAATACTTGCGAGAGAACAATGGTTTTGTAAGGACCAACAAAAAAGGTGAAGAGGAGGTGAGCACCGCTTGTATTCTTCTCTTTGGCAAGTATCCACAGAAGTTCTTTCCTCGCGCCCGTACTCGCTTCATCAGATACGAGGGTGTTGACGAGAAGGTGGGTGCAGAAATGAACGTCATCAAGGATGTTACCTTTGAGGGAACCATCTTGAACCAGATCAAGAAGACGATTGAGTTTATCGAGACTCAGGTTAGGGAGCATACATTCCTGGGACAACATGCTCAGTTCGTAACAAAGCGTGACTACCCTGAATTCGTCATTCAAGAGATGACTGTCAACGCTTGCTGCCACCGAGCCTACAACATCAAAGGCACAGAGATACAGATTAAGATGTTTGATGACCGGTTGGTATTTGAGTCTCCGGGCAAACTTCCAGGACAGGTGAAGCCTAACAATATCCGGCACACCCACTTCTCTCGTAATCCCAAGATCGCAGCCTTCCTCAAAGCATATCACTTTGTTAAGGAATTTGGCGAGGGCTTTGATCGTATCTGTCGTGAACAGGAGGCCAATGGTGCGAATGTCCCATCCTTCAGGACTGACGAGTTCATCTTGAAGATTACTGTGCCAAAGGTAGCAGAAAAGGTACAGAAGCAAACTGGAAACGTAACAGAAAACGGTGGAAAGGTAGCAGAAAACGTCACAGAAAACGTCACAGAAAACGTCACAGAAAACGTCACAGAAAA
>OMUD01000249.1 GCA_900314125.1 uncultured Prevotellaceae bacterium
AAAAATACAGAATCTGCTTTAGCTATTCGAATAATTCCTTTTATTGAAGTGTTCATTAAACATGGAATACCTTTTAAATTTAATTCATGAAATACTTGTTTGTTTTTAGTGATAAAGGTGCAATGAAAGTCCTTGTGTTCCTTCAGCATATATTCGATAAGATACTTTGATCCCTCTCGATACATGTTGCCACAATCTGATCCAAACACCCAATGTTTCTTTTTTACGGGTATGAAAAAACTGATGATTCGAGCAAATGCTCCTATGATATTAATGTTGATTATCATTGTTCTTTTTAAAACGAAAACGTTCTATTGTTAGAGATTTTAACTCTTTGAAATATAAGTCGTTCTGCAAGCACAACGTATATAATACTATTGCTACTATTGAGGAAATAGGGAGTGTCAGCCAAGGGCTAATAATTAAATATGTTGAAATAAAAGATGGTATGCAGCTGAGAAAAGATAGAATTGTATATTTCCCAAAATCTTCAATTTGCTTTTTAATACCTAGGTTAAACAATTTTCCTGTATAATAGGTGTTTATGAATAAAGCAATTATTGAATAAATCACTTTGCTCAGACAGATAGCAAGCACTCCAAGAGGTATGGCTGCAATTAAAATAATGAATGCAATGATTTTCTTTATAACTTCCAATTTTAAGAATAAATCTGAGCGACCTTTCACATTTAGTAAATTGAGATTTATAGTCGATATATGTTCAAACATATATGCCAGACAGAAAATCTGCATATAAATGATGGCGTCAGACCATTTTTCTGTCAATACAATCAAGATAAGTGGTTTTGCAATGGCTGCCATCAGCATAATTACAAATATGATAACCAATGAGGTTATTCTGATGTATTTCCTGTAAACCGAAATCAACTTTGAGTCATCTTCTTGAATTTTAGCTAAAATTGGGAAGGTAACTTTTCCCAAAGATGTCATAATCACATTTACAGGGAAATGTGCGAACTGAGAGCCTCTGGAATAAAAGCCTAAATCTTTAGATGTGTAGAATTTTCCAATAGAAATGGTTGTGATATGTTTGTAAATGGTACCGATTATACTGGCAGCTAATAGTTTGCTGCCAAATGAAAACAATGCTTTGAAAGATTTAGTGGAAAATTTGAATTTAGGAACCCATTTTGCCTGAATCCAGACAATTAAGGTCTTGAAGATAGAATTGAAAACTTGTTGCCATACTAAACTCCAAACTCCATGTCCTGTATATGCCATTGCTATGCCGATAGCTCCAGAAATGACTGATGCTGAAATCGTTGCAATGGTCTGGGCTTTAAAATTGAGATTGATGGTGAGGCGGGCAATCTGGACAACAGAGAGGGAATTAACAAATAGAGTTATTGCTAAAACCTTCAGTAGATCTGATAGAATGGGCTTGTTGAAAAAGTCTGCAATCCATGGTGAGGCGAGAAATAGCAAAATATAGCAGGTGATACCAACCACAAAATTGAAATGAAAGGTGGTGTGATAATCAATCTCTGTCCGATCTGGCTTTCTGATGAGTGCGTTAGAGAAGCCACTATCTATAAAAGTTGTAGATATGGCTATAAAAATAGCAAGCATTCCTACAAGACCGAAATCCTCAGGATCAAGACGTCTGGCTAGCACAATGCCAATTAAAAATTGACTTCCACTAAGAGCAATGTTCTCAATGGAAGTCCATTTCACACCAGAAATGGTGTCTTTTTTGATATTGTTGGGACCGGGCATGTTCACTTTATTTTGAAACTATTGTTTTTAACGGCTTTCTTCGAGTTTCGGTAGGGGAATTTTGAAACCGAACACCCATCGTGTGTATGGGCTTTTCTTAATTAACTTAATGATGAAAAGGCAGACGTATATCAAGATAATTGATGCAATGGGTGCTATGACATATCCCAATAAGGCATCATTGTATGTGAAAATATTATGGCCAAATTGATTTGATAGATAATGGATGATTTTGTTTCCAATTCTCGATATGAAGATGGCATGAAGAATATAAATCGCCAAAGTCTCTCTTCCTGATGTTATCATGAGTTGCTTGAACCATCCTTTAGTCCTCAAAACCTTTTCGTACATAACTTTGAAAAGAAAGTAGGCACAAATGATTCCAATTCCGCCAATCAAAAATCGATAGGCAACGATACCATAATGCTCGGATGAAGCATGAATCATATAGCCTGACGTATTCCAGATGGTATATTTTGTTGACCAAAAACAAAGCATGACCAAATAGGCAACTATGAAAACCTCACTCCATTTTGTAGAGATGTTCTTCCAAAATGTATTGACTCTTTCTTTGTCAAACTCATAATTGATGATAAATCCTTATGATGAAATAAGGAAATAGGTAAGAAAGGTTGCTCCATTTGGCGTTAATACAATGAAAACCTATCACAAACAGTGCGTAGAGGATGAATCGGATGGCTTTAGGGAAAAGTGAACAGAAAAGAGTGATGATGGAACTCCAAAACACAGCATAAAGAAAATAAAAGCCATGGATACCCCGTCCTAATGATGAAATCAGGCTCCACAGGATGGTCGGGAATAGAATGGTTGTCAGTTTTTTTGTTAAATTTGTAAGGAAGCCGTGTTTCCTGATGCTGAACGAGAGAAAATATCCAGAAATAACATAAAAAACGGCATGTCAAAAGTCCTGATAATCCAATGGATGCTGATATGATTGGGCGATCCATCCAGAAATGTCGTGATAAGATGACCCCAGACCACCCCGAACATCAAGATTCCTTTCAGATAGTCCGGCCATTCAAACCTATTTGTTTGTTTAATTTGCCTTTCTGACATTGTTGGATGTTTCCTTTATTTACCTTTTGTGATTTCAACTTCCACCTGTCGGAGTTCCTTCTCTGTGTCAATCTCGTAGATATCATCAAATCTTTTGACCCTTATTTCCATCTGTCGATGCAGGTTCAGTACGGCATTGTCCCAAAAGAACTCTTCATATTTGTCCTCCTTCATCATTCGCCGTATTTCAGAGCCGATTTGTTTGGCGTCCCGTTCACTCCAATATGAGATTCCAGACATCACACATCCTTTTCCTGAGCCAATCCTTATTTCGGACAATATGTCTGCGTCATCTGTGACCAGCCCCCATTCATTTTCATAACGCTCATGCCACTTTGCAAAATAGGTGGATCCGGCAATATTAGAGGTGAAACAGTTCCGGTTGACGAACACGTCTCCTTCCAGCACCCAGCTTCCTCCGAAACGGTCGAGTACCTTGTACATGGAATATATGTTGTTGCAGCAGTCATAATGTTCGTTGAAGACGATGTCCACACCATAATTCTTTCTGAGAGGCTCCAACTTTTCGGCATGGTAGCCTGAGACGAGTGTGATGTCAGTTATGCCTGATTCCAGCAAAAACTGAATCTGACGCTCCACGATAGGCTCGCCGTTGACTTTTACCAGGCATTTGGGTATCTCATCCGTCAGAGGCCTCAGTCTTGTGCCCATTCCGGCTGCAAGTATGATTGCATTCATCCGTCTGATATCCTTATTTGTTTCTCAGATAGCTGTTGGCGTCCTTGAAGAATGACCATATCATGAGAATGATTATGATTCCGATAGGGAAGGCCGCAATGATGGACACCGACTGAAGACCGTACATCGAATTCTCAGCAAATATCAGTCCGATGGGGAGCATGATGAACATCATCGCCCACAGTGTGCGGATTTTCTTTCCTGGCTCTTCGTCTGGCGATATCCGCTTGTAGGAGTAGGTGGAGGCAATCATGGTGAGTGTGTCGAACGACGTGGCGTAGAACATCACCATCGTCACCACCAGAAGGATGAGCACCAGTTCTGGGAACGGGAGCGTGTTGAGAATCCGGAGGATGGCGTCGTAGTAAGTCCCCCCCTGGTCTATGGATCCCACAACGTCAATCCCATGTTTCATCTGCTGGGCAAGCCCATAGTTACCGAGAATGATGAAAGAAGTGAATGTGCCGGCGATTGCCCAACCGTAACCGCCCAGCACCGTGTTCCTTATGGTACGCCCCTTGCTGATGAGACCGATGAAGAACGGCGTTCCAATGGTCCATGCCATCCAGTATGCCCAGTAGTAAAGCGTCCAGTTCTGAGGGAAGGAAGTCTCACGCAGAGGATCCATGAAGGTGGACATGCCTATGAAGTTCTGGAGCAGGTTCCCCATTGACTGGAAGCCAGTTTCCAGAATGTAGCGCATCTCTCCGCCTAGGAACAGCACGTAGGCCAGCAGAGCAAAAAAGCAGTACATGCACCACTTCGCAAGTTTTGAGATACCCTTCATCCCGAACCAGACGGTGAGCGTGTAAACCAGTGCGATGAAGAGCAGGATGAGGATGACCAGGAACACACTCTCCGAAACACCCAGCACGGAGCAGAGGGCTGCGGAGAGCAGAGGAGTGGCAAGGGAGAAAGTAGTGGCTATGCCCGCCAGCATCGCCAGAATGGCCACAATGTCAATCACCCTTCCCCAGGCACCGTCCATCCTGCCTCCGAACAGCGGACGACAGGCCTCGGAGAAACGCTGGCGCTCACGCTTCCTGACATGGATCATGAAACCGAAGCATACAGCGAGCATGATGTGGAAGCACCAGGCGATGGGCCCCCAGTGGAACAAGGGGAAGGTGGGCGCCCACAACTGCATGTCGCCCATAGACTTTACATGCTCGTCGGAGGCGTACATAGCCCATTCACTCAATGAGTAGAAAAGAATGTCGGCGGCGAGGGCTGAAGTGAATATCATGGCTCCCCAGAGGAAATTTCCATATTGGGGCTTGTCCACATTGCCGAGTCTCACCTTTCCGTATTTTGAAAACGCCACCCATACGCTGAGGGCGAATACGCCGACACCGAGTATGCCATAGTAGAGGCCGCAGTCATCACCGATAAACATGCGAATACCCTCCAGGACTGTTTTTGAGCCCTCTGGCACCAGCATGAACAGTGCGCACAGAACCGCCACACCGATGAACGGTACAAAAGTCGTTATCCAGTCGATTCTCTTGCTGGAATTCACAGAATTCTCCATTTTCTTTCTTTAATCAGTATTATTTTTTTTAATGTTTGTCTGTCTTTTATGTGTTTCATTCCATCGTAGAATGTTTTCCAACGCACGGGAGAATCGGTCTGGGCCGTAGGTGCCGAAGTTATCGCCGCCGCTCTCTTTGATTACTGTCCAAAGCGACCACAGCACGTCCATCAGAATCTGGTAGATGAGGATCTTTTCTCTAGTTTCCGGCGGTATCTCCCCGTCATAATAACTGTTGAGGAAAAGTTCCCTGCTGTCTTCCATGAAGTCCGATTCAAGAAAAAGGGCGGCGAAATCCCATAATGGGTCGTTCATTCCTGAGTATTCCCAATCTATAAGGAATATTCTGCCGTCTGCATCCTTGATGAAGTTCTCAGCCACCGCATCGTTGTGGCATGGTGCTAAGCTAACACCGAGCTCGTTGAGACGCGCCTCAAGGAGGGGCAGCTCATCCCTTACGGTATCGTAGCCGCTGTACATCACCGCGCCGCACTGTTGGAGAAGACCCTCGTATTTCCCAATCTCCCGGAAAACGTTGAAGTCGTTGTTGAACCTTACCTTAGACATGTGCAATGTCCTATAGATTGCCGCAATTTTCTGAAGGTTGTCCTTCCGCTGTATGGTGGCGCCGTTCAGTGTCTCCGCCCCGCAGATGTAGTCCGTGAGCTTCACTCCGGTCCGGTCGTTGAAATAGCGGACTTCGGGGTTGATGCCGATGCGGCTGGCAAACTGTGAGTTTCTTCCTTCGACACTGCGGTCAACCATCCCCTCGGAAGCGATGCCTGGGACTCGCAGCACATAACTCTCACCATTCAGTCTTACCTTGAAGTTCTTGTTCGACATGCCGCCGATCTGTTCAACAGCCACCTCGTCATCCCTGAGCCTGCTACCGAATATATCCCTCAGGTGGTTGAGCAGATTCTCCCGGTCAAACGGGTCCTCCTTCCGCCTCAACCTCGGATAGGTGTAGTTCACTAGTCTCTCATAGTTGGAACGGTTGTCCACATCTCCCCATATCAGATTCTTAAAGTGGATGAAAGGGCGCTCAAGTACAGAAGTGCAGTCCATCAACAGATATTCGTAGTTGACAAGGGGATTGTTGCCCTCATCCCAGCGTAAGAGCATCTTTTGATAGGTGTCGTGACTGATTTTGCAAATACCCAGCAGCTCGCCCTCAAATTGGCAGATCTGGTGGCGGTCCTTACTGACCTTGGTGATGAATCCTTGGGAACTCTCGGTGAAAGCCTCGTCGCCGCTGCCTGACTCCTCTGTCGTGGCGAGACAGTTGCGGTGTGAGGAAGCAGTGAGTTTCTCCACCACTTTCCGCTCGTAGAATGTGTCGCCCTCTATCAACAGGAAGTCCTCATCCACCAGGTTGCGGACAGTGGCTAGAGAGGCCATGGAGGCCGTGTGGCGGTAGTCGGGAGCCAGCACCACAGTAACCCCGTTTTCGGAGAAACGTTTGAACATCTCGAAGCGGAAACCGGCTACGATGAGAATCTTGCGGTAGCCGCTCCCGCGCAATATTTCCAGCGTGCGGTCTATCAGGCATTTGCCTTCCTCAAACGGCATCAACGGATAGGGTACGTCAGAGTCCCGTTCCTGCCGTGCCGCGAGAATAACAGCTGTGCTCATCTCAACTGTTCAGGAAAAGGGAGAAACTCACGTATGACTTCTCCTTGTATGGGTTCAGAATGTAGGAAGCGCTCACAGGCAGGACGAATTTTCCGAAATGAATCTTTGTGCTGTACTTCACACCGACGTTCACAACGTTGAACCCTTTTTCATAGTCGGTGTAGAATCCCTTGTTCAGTGCCGCACCCACACACAGGCCAAGTACGTTGTCGTTCTTGAAGTTGAAGTTGTAGCCTAGTTCGGCGTATGAGGAGTATGCCTGCTTTCCTTTCAGGTTCTTGTCCGCACCAGCCACATAGGTAGAAAGGGTAAGCCACATTGGGGCAAAATGAGGGTTGAGTGTTACGTATGCCTCGAGCGAGTGCCCTGTCTCACGGTTTTTGAATGTGAAGTAGTTGTCCTTTTCTCCAACAGCAGATGGATAGAAATAATCAGAGACACCAGCACTGATCCAGTCGTAAGTATAACTTACACCCACATCAACTTCTTGATGTGAACCGTTTGTGGCATAGCCACCCATGGCGAAAGCGCTGAACCCTTTGTAGCTATAGTTGAGGCTTGGGAATACTACAGGAGCGTCGCCGTACTCAATGCCGCGCCACATGTATTTCGATGTCAGCTCCAGGGAAGCGGAGAAATTGGAATTCTTCAGTTTTGTTTCTTCCTGAGCCCGAACTGTCATGAACACCAATGACATTATTATCAATAGTACTTTTCTCATCTCTTCTCTATTATAAGTAGTTGGTTTGTTTCTTTATTCCTTCAAAATGTTAATCCCATATTTTAAATGTTACATTGTGATGATTTCTATTATCTATTGGTGGTAAATCC
>OMUD01000200.1 GCA_900314125.1 uncultured Prevotellaceae bacterium
GGAAAGTGGCACCACCGATACGGCGGCTCTTCACCTCCACCTGCGGAGTGATGTTTTCGAGTGCTTTCTTCCAGATTTCGAGGGAAGACTTCTCCTCGTCCTTCATCTTCTTCTCCACCAAAGCAAGTGAGTTATAGAAAATCGAGTAGGCGATGCTCTTCTTTCCGTCATACATGAGGTTGTTCACAAACTTTGTAACCTTCACATCGCCATAAACTGGATCCGGCAGGATCACACGCTTTTTTGGTTTTGCTTTTCTCATTTGTTTGTCTTTTTTTTCAGTCTGTCTGGTTGCTTTCAGCGTTCTTCAACGTTCCCTCCGGAACATTTACTCAACCATCTTTAAATAGCTTTCCAACAAACTAAATGTGTTAATTAAACTTCTTTTGTTTTTTACTTCTTAGCTTTAGGACGTTTAGCTCCGTATTTGCTTCGACGCTGTGTGCGGCTTGCAACTCCGGCGGTATCCAAAGCACCACGGATGATGTGGTAGCGTACACCTGGAAGGTCTTTCACACGTCCGCCTCTGACGAGAACGATTGAGTGCTCCTGAAGGTTGTGACCCTCTCCCGGAATGTAGGAGTTAACTTCTTTCTTGTTTGTGAGGCGGACACGAGCCACCTTTCTCATAGCCGAGTTCGGCTTCTTAGGAGTAGTGGTGTAAACACGAACGCAAACTCCGCGGCGCTGTGGACATGAGTCCAAGGCAGGTGATTTGCTCTTGTCTACCAGCACTTTCCTTCCTTTTCTTACTAATTGCTGAATAGTAGGCATTTTAATGTTTTTTAAATTATTATATATTTTTGTTTTGTTTATTTCATTCGTTTGTGGAGAATCTTCAGACGGTTATTGCCCGACCCGCTTACTGCACCAACATATAATCCCGTGCATCACTACACCTTATAATATATATAGCGCATTATTCTCCGTGTTCGCCGGAAAAACAGCCTCTCATGACTGCCATTTTGGCGATATAGTCCAAAAAGCGGTGCAAAGGTAGTAAAAATCTTTCAAACACCACTATATATAATGACTTTTTATTCTCCTTTACCCTAAAATTTCACACTATTACACATTTATTAAGGTTTTTTAACATAGCAAAACAACCTTAAATCATAATTTTTGAAAAAAAATGAAATAATGGCACAGGCCCACAAACACCCGATTTTCGAACTGAGAAGAAAGGACAGAGACAGCCTCAATACGCAGGCTCATTTCTCAAATTAGGCAAATCCCTATAGGATTTATGAAAAAACCTTTTGCAGCGGAATACAAAAACCTTATCTTTGCAATACAAACAAACGAGAGAGTAGAACCTAAAAAACGACGATTATGAAAACCTTCACCAAACTTCTGGCATTGGCACTCCTGTTTGCCATCTCCACAAACATATCGGCACAGACCGTACAGAACAGCAACCACGCAACCACAGCCTACGTGAAGGACGGCACAGTGTACAACAGCAACCACGCCACTATCGGTTATATCCGCAATGACGGCACCGTGCAGAACAGCAGTCACGCCACCATCGGCTATATCCGCAACGACGGCACGGTGCAGAACAGCAATCATGCCACCATCGGATATATCCGCAGCGACGGGACCGTGCAGAACAGCAACCACGCCACCATCGGTTATATCCGCAGCGACGGAACGGTGCAGAACAGCAGCCACGCCACCGTGGGCTACGCCAAAGGCATTGAACAAAAACACACGGCAGCCCTCCTCTTCTTCTTTGGACTGCTCAGATGACCCTCTGCCTCCCACCCGACTATGATAAATCCCAGCATTGCGGTGCAGACTTCACACGAAGCCTGCACCGCATCTTTTATATCTATTTCGCTAAACGACTGAAAAACTATGCGATAAAAGCCACCACCACACAAAAGTGCAGACACTCAACACGTCAATTCCCATTTTTTTCGTAAATTTGTCTGCGCCAAAGTTACTGGCACTCGGAAAAGCAAATCATTTTTTGCTTTTCTCTCGTTTTTCCGTAACTTTGCAAACCCAAACGTATGGCAACAAACAATCAACTGAGCAAGACAGACTTGCTGCTGGAAAAAGTGAGGTCCGGAGGGGCTGACATGACGGGATATGAGCAGATCAGCCTCACAGCCCGATTGGCCATTCCTGCCATTCTCGCCCAGATTTCCCATGTGCTGATGGAGTATATCGATGCAGCCATGGTGGGAAGATTAGGCGCTGAAGGAGCCGCCTCAATTGGTTTGGTGGCCACCACCACTTGGCTTTTCTGGGGAGTCTGCTCCAGCATCGCCACTGGTTTTTCCGTTCAGGTGGCGCACAAAATCGGAGCCCGGAAAGACAAGGATGCACGCAGCATACTCCGCCAGGCATTCACCACCACCCTCGCTTTCTCGCTCACACTCTGCCTGATAGCCTGCTCCATCAGCGGCCACTTGCCGGGATGGTTAGGTGGCGAAGAATCCATTCGTTCGGGCGCATCCGATTATTTTCTGGTTTTCGCACTCACCATTCCTTTCTTCGAGTTGAACGTGCTCATGAGTTCCATGCTCCGCTGCAGTGGAAACGTGAAAGTGCCAAGCATGCTCAACATGCTGATGTGCGTACTCGACGTGGTATTCAACTTCCTCTTCATATTCCCAACCACAGAATATCACCTGCTCGGCATGGATATCAAGATATATGGTGCAGGACTGGGTGTGATGGGTGCCGCATTGGGTACGGCCACGGCAGAGGTCATCATCTGCTCACTCCTGTTCTATTTCCTATGCTTCAGGTCGAGGAAGATGAGCCTGTTTGGGAGGTTGAGTCGGGAGAAGGCCAAGCTTCAGCTATTCAAACCCACAGGCCGCGTGGTGAAGAAAGCCGTAAAACTGGGCCTTCCGATTGCCTGCGAGCGTGTGATCATGTGCGGCGCACAGATTTGCACCACCATGATTGTTGCCCCGCTCGGCATGTTCGCCATTGCCGCCAATGCTTTCGGCGTGAACGCTGAAAGCCTGTGCTACATGCCCGGCTACGGCATCGCAGATGCCGCCACCACCCTCGTGGGACAGAGTGTGGGTGCGAAACGTCACGACCTTGCATGGCGGTTCGCCAAAATCACCGTGGTGATGGGAATGGCCATCATGGCACTGATGGGAGTCGTGATGTATGTGGGCGCTCCCTTGATGATGCGGATCATGACTCCTGTTCCCGAAATCGTGGAGCTTGGCGTGGATGCGCTCCGTATCGAGGCGTTCGCCGAGCCTTTGTTCGCCGCCTCCATCGTGTGCTATGGTGTGTTTGTGGGAGCAGGCAAGACGGTGATTCCAAGTTGCATGAATTTCGGTTCCATCTGGGCATTCCGCATTCCACTGTCCCTCATCCTCGCCCCTACCATGGGTCTCAACGGTGTATGGCTCGCCATGTGTATCGAACTTTGCATCAGAGGATTGCTATTCCTATGGAGACTCAAGTCGAAGAAATGGCTGCCGAAAAAAGAGATATAGGATAATCACATCGAAAAAGACATATCAGGCCGACAGGCTGAAAAGCTTGTGGTTCCTCCAGTCAATCAACAAAAAAACAACAGAAACCGACGAAACTATAACAATTACATGAACATCATCAAAGACAAAACATTCGAGGGAGAGCGCCCACTGTTTGAATCCCATGGGCTGCGGCTCGAGAACGTCACAATTGGCGAAGGAGAGTCCGCCATCAAGGAATGCAGCGACATCGAAGCTGAAGACTGCCTGTTCGAAGGCAAATATCCTTTCTGGCATGTGCATGGATTCCGCATCCACAACTGCCATTTCAAGGTTGGCGCGCGTTCCGCCCTATGGTATTCCGACCACCTGAATATGTCTGACACCGTGATTGACGGTCCGAAAATGTTCCGTGAGATGCACCACATCGACATGGAGAACGTGGTGATCAACGATGCCGACGAGATATTCTGGAAATGCAGTGACCTCAACATCCGCAATCTGGAAATCCACGACGGCACCTACCCTTTCATGTTCTGCGACAACGTGAAGATTGACGGACTGAAAAGCGACTCCAAATATGTGTTCCAATACGTGAAAAACGTGGAGATCCGCAATGCCTTCATCGACACCAAGGATGCCTTCTGGGAGGTGGAGAACGTGACCATCTACGACTCTGAGCTCCACGGGGAATATCTGGGCTGGCACTCTAAGAACCTGCGTCTCGTGAACTGCCATATCACCGGAGAGCAGGTGCTGTGCTATGCCCACGACCTGGTGATAGAGAACTGCACGTTTGGAGAGGACTGCGACCGCATGTTTGAATATTCCACGTTGCGTGCCGACATCAAGGGTAAGGTGACCAACATCAAAAACCCGACCTCCGGCCTTATCATCGCCGACGAGATTGGCAGCGTCACCATTGATGAGAACATCAAGCAGCCAGCCGACTGCGTCATCAAACTTAGGAAGGATTGCTGACCAAGTCTTAAAACCCAGGAAAAGCGGGAGAGGAAAGGAGAGAAGAAAAAGATGTGCCGAGGCTGTCCGAAAACTCAGAAAACGACACTTTCAACAAAACCATACTAACCCCTACTAAACAATCATGAACCACAGAACTTATGATTTCAACGCCATCGTACCCCGCAGGGGTAGTGGCTGTGTGAAATGGGACACCACCGAGCCAGGTGTGATTCCCATGTGGATAGCCGACATGGACTTCAAGGCCGCCGATCCGATTATTGAAGCCATCAACCGTCGTGCGGCGCACGGCGTCTTCGCCTACACACAAGTAACCGACGAATACTACGACGCCGTGATCCGCTGGTTTGCGCGCCGCCACGGCTGGGACATCCGCCGCGAATGGATTCAATACACCATCGGTGTTGTGCCTGCCATCTCCTGCATCATCAAGGCATTGGCCATGCCGGGCGACAAGGTGCTTGTCACCACTCCCGTCTATAACTGTTTCTTCTCCAGTATCCGCAACATCGGATGCGAGGTGGCGGAATCCCCGCTTTTGGTGGGTAAAGACGGCAAATACCATTTCGACTGGTCCGGCTTTGAGGAGCAATGCGCCGACCCAAAGGTCGTGGCATATATCCTCTGCAACCCCCACAACCCTGGAGGCCGCGTATGGACCAGGGAGGAACTGCTGCGGATCACAGACATCTGCGTGAGGCACCATGTCCACGTCATCTCCGATGAGATTCACAACGAGCTCGTCATGCCAGGCTACACCTACATCCCGTTCGCCTCCGTTTCGGCAGAGGCTCTCCACCATTCCACTACGTGCATATCCGCATCCAAGTCCTTCAACATAGCAGGACTTCAAATGGCCAACATTGTCTGTGCCGACCCTGCACTGAGCCGGAGGATTGACCGCGCCATCAACATCCATGAGGTGTGTGATGTCAACCCATTCGCGCCGGTTGCCACCATCGCAGCCTACAACGAGTGTGAGGACTGGATAGAACAGCTCAACCAGCATATCTTCCGCAACAGCCAGGTGCTGCAGCAGCGGATTGACAACGAAAGCCACGGACTGCTGACCAACATGCCGCTGGAAGGCACCTACCTGGCTTGGACTGACTGCTCACGCCTGTGCCAGAAATTGGGTTGCAACGTGCAGGAGCTTCAGGACATGCTCACCGAGCAAGCCAAGGTCTATCTGAATGCAGGCACCCACTACGGAGCCTCAGGAGAAGGATTCATCCGGATGAACCTCGCCTGTCCTCAGCCAGTGCTCGACGAGGCGCTCAACCGCCTGTTCGCATTCCTCAAAAAGGCAGTCCAATAAAAGCGCATTAGGACTATCCCGACCGATAAAGACAAAAAAGTTGCCATCCGCAAACCGATTCGAGTTCACGGATGGCAACTTTTTATGGTTTAAAGACTCACATCCAGACCAATCTTCACATAAGCCCAGTCAGTGAGAATCAGGCATTTCGGTTATGCCTCACCATGGTTGTTGATATTGAACGGAGCGATGGTGCTTCCTGGACGAGGCTGTGCACCCGGCATCCTGATTTCACCGAACTGCTGCTCATATTTGCGGACATTGTCGCTCAAAGCTGCCAGCAGGCGCTTGGCATGCTCAGGCCCCATCACCACTCGGGTGCCCACATTTGCCTTCTGCATTCCCGGCATCATGGCGATGAAATCCATCACAAATTCTGAAGATGAATGGGTGATGGCCACCAAATTAGAATACACACCTTGAGCCACTTCAGGCTTTATCTCAATCTGCAACTGATTTTTCTGATTTTCTTCCATTTTTATTATGACTTTTGTTTAAATTTGTTCTAAAACAGTGCAAAGTTATATTTTTTTTATAAATTTGCAAAATAATGCGATATAGGAATTACAAACATCTAACCATTAATTCAAGAGAAAATGAAAAAGTTATTCGCAATTTTGGCGATGGCATTCATTGCCACGGGAGCTCAAGCACAGTTCGTGGATGACTACTACGGATTCCCAGGGGGAGAGGTGGCCATGTACGAATTCTTTGATTCCAACATCAAGTATCCCGAAAATCTGAAAGCACAGAAAATCTCCGGTCTCACTTATGTGACCCTCAACATCGACAAGAAAGGAAAACCTTCTGACATCCATGTCAGTGAATCGTCAGGCTATCCAGAGTTCGACGAGGAGGCACTCCGCGTGGTTAAGCTCGTGAAGAAATGGGTGCCAGGAAAAGTGAAGGGCAAGGTGGCATCGACTGAGCTCACTGTGCCAGTGCAGTTCAAGGTGCCTTACGACCAGCCAACCATCGACGGCGATGACGATTACTATCCTGGAGGCGAGAAAGCCATGCAGGCCTTCTTCGAGCAACACATGAAATATCCTGAGGATGCCCTCAAAGCCGGCATCCACGGTGTGCTCTACGTGAACCTCACCATCGATGAGCAGGGCAAGGGAAGCAACATCCGCATCTCTTCTCCTTCGCAGTACCCAAGTCTTGATGCCGAGGCAGTGCGTCTGGTCAAGCTGGTTGACCATTGGAACCCGATTATCATCAGCGGCAAGGCTGTGAAGGACGAAAGCGCTATCGTGCCGGTGAAATTCCGTCTGCCACAACCTCCAGAAGACCAAGTGGAGGAAGTTGTGGTTCACAAGACTGTAACCGAAGTGAATGAGCCATACGTTCCTGTTCAGAAGACGCTGGCCAAAAACCCAACCTACCCAGGCGGCATGGTTGAGATGACCAAATTCATCTCCTCCCAGACCAAATATCCGAAGAAGGAGTTGAAAGAGAATATAGAGGGCGACGTGAAAGTGAAGTTCATGGTTCAGGAAGACGGTTCCATCTCCAACATTCAGGTGATTGAGCACGTGAGTCCAGGTCTGGACGCCGAGGCAGTGCGCATCGTCAACACCATGCCGAAATGGAATCCTGCGGTTGCCACCGACGGCACCAACATGCCTTGTGAGATGTCCATCCCTGTGAATTTCCGCACCCCAAAGGCCATCGACGGATATGTGTGGCCACAGTATCAGAACAAGAAGTAACCGTTCTTCACATATTATAAAAAAGGATGAGCGCAGGCTCATCCTTTTTATATTTAACAGTTTATTTACATAGCCAATAAAGCTCTTAGGTTTGTATCTGTATATGTCCGCCAAATCATCAGTTTGATGGGTTTGTAGTCGTCAAAGAGTTGTGTGACAAATTTAATCTCAAACACTAGACGGAAGTCGTTTTCATCAGCTGTTTCCACAAACTCATGCTTCGTACCGACACGAGCCACTTCAATCTGATAGAGATCTCGGATTCCCTTGCCTTTGGTATACGGCATGAAGTAATAGAGTTTGTTAAGCTTTACCGTCGAAGGGAATTTCTTGCCAGTGAAGTATACTCTGGCATCCTGGTTGTTATAGGGCATAATATATTTATCTGGCACCAAACTAACCAGAACGTTCTTTGAGTCATCCAAAGTAGAAATGTCAAATCGCTTTTTCTTGACAAACGGATTGTTGATTATTTCAACATTCTTAGGAAATTGCTCATGCATTTCGAACATGTCAATCTCAAAGAGAGTCGGAGGCAACATTCCGTGTGCTGATTCATCTGCTTCTTCAAACAGACTTTCCTCAGGACTCAGAGCATCGATTTCATTGAAAAGACGTATCAGCGAACGGCCTATTGCGAATGCAAGATTGACAGGTACAGCATTGCCAATCTGCTTATATTGGTCAGTGACATTACCCGAAAACTCCCAATTGTCTGGGAATGTTTGAATACGTGCATATTCACGAACTGTCAATGGACGTGTTTCCGTTGGATGACAACGCTCCGTCTGTTTCTGAGCAGGAGCACAAGTCAGCGTTAGAGACGGCTCGTCCATTGAAAGGCGACGAGCCATACCGGTCTTTCCTCCACCCAGATAGAAACTGCCACCCATATATTTCTTCTGTTCCTCTACTGGCAAATCACGCCAATCACCGCCCTCTGGCACCATTTCCATCACGCGGGCTTTTTGGGCCGGATAGAGTTGGCCTTCCGACTCAGGCACGTCCTTGTCGAAAAGGACTCCACTGAAAAAGGCATCACGCAAAGTCATTATGCGACGATAAGGATCAGGCCATTTGAAACGCACACCTTTTTCGTAGATGTCATTACGTATAGCAACCAAAATCAAACGTTCCCGCTTTTGAGGCACTTGATACATGATAGCTTTCAGCACGCGAGGCTCAACCAGCGTATAGCCCAATTCCTTTATAGCATTTCGGATAACTTCAAGTGTTTTGCCGTTATCGTGAGAAAGCAAGCCTTTCACGTTTTCTCCCATAAATACTTTGGGACGTATTTCCTTAACGGCACGAGCCAACTCAAAGAACAACGTCCCACGAGTGTCGTTTAACCCCCCTTTTTTTCCAGCATATGAGAAAGCCTGACAGGGAAAACCGCCAGAAAGGAAATCCACTTTGCCTTGGAGAGGTGTGAAATCCACTTGATGAATATCTCCTTCCAAAACATTCCATTCTGGATGGTTCCTGCGGAGAGTCTGGCAGGCCATTGCGTCCATCTCGTTCAGTAACACATGCCGGAAGCCCGCCAAATGCATCCCCAGTGCCAAGCCTCCAGCACCGGCAAATAGTTCTACTGATGTGAAGTCGCGCAGAGGAGCCACATGGAATTCTTCATCCCAGTTCGTGTTAAGCATCATCTTAACAGGCTCAACCTCCGTCAGTTCCTCCATATAGAAGCCTTCCTTCCCTTTCTCGTTCTTGTGATATGGAAATACGCCACTTCTCCCCCACTTCTGTGCAGTAGCGAGTGAAGTACCAGTAAGGTCAGCTAAATTCGTTGCAGATAAAAATGTTGGCATTGTTAGAAATTATCAAATCCTTCGTAAGTTTTGAATGCGAGTAGATACAAACTCTTATAGAAGTTTGTTTTATCCAACTCATCGTATACCGTATTCTTCAGTTTTGCAGATTCATCTTCTGCCACAACATCTTCAAGTATGTCTGGAAGTGCTTTACATAACTTGAAGAAAGCATCTTTTTCTCCAAAAACTATTTCGTAGAACTTATCTAGCGACACGCGAAGAATTCTATCATGAGAAAAATGACGACCGTCAACTGTAACATTCCATTTCCTTTTCTGAGAACGTTTGGCGATTACCTCAACAAGCATACAGGTTGCCTGGTCATCCATGAGAATCTTATCCTGCATTTTCATATAGGTCTTTTGTGAAGCTGCAGAATTCATTGTGTTATGCTTATTCTTCATCTCCACATAAATATGTAAGTCATCGTTCAGTATGTCAAAGCCTCCTTTGTCACCATTGGCAGGTACTTCCCAACCATTCCCTGCCAATCTGAATAGATACTGATGGAAATAGCCAATGCGATTATTGTTCGTTTTATCTATTTGACGAATGCATTCTGACTCTATAGTCTGAGCTATGGTTTGACCATAAATTTTAGAGTCAAAAGTTAATTTGATGGGATCGATGATGTTTTTATTGAACTCCTTCAAATTTATACTTCGACGATATTGCAAAACTGTCGACTTGACGTGATTGAAGATTTCTTTATCAGAAACAAATCCTAAATTGTAATTCTTCATATTTCAAATATTCCATTTTACCATTAAAGTTACTACGTATTCTGCGTCATGGCGGTGTTGTCATAAACAAAAAGGAAAACCATTAGCCTGTGGCATAAGTACCATTATTCAATTATTTTCTTGAAACTTTCGGATTCCCGTGTCAAGGAAATCGAGGTAGTGGTCCACAT
>OMUD01000159.1 GCA_900314125.1 uncultured Prevotellaceae bacterium
ACAAAAAGAAAAAAGTTTTTTTGAAAAAGGAGGAGTGACATACCCGTTTTGTCACTGAAAATTCGTAAATTTGTATATTAAAAATAGCAAATAAAACAATAGGAGTTATTTATGCGGAAAAAACGTGTATTGGGAACCGCCGTGGTGGCATTTTCCCTTTTATTTACAGCATTTTCATGTAAAAATGGGTCGTCATCGAAGGATGGCTCTTCACTTCAGTCTGTGGCGTTGGAAGATTCCAGTGCTGTCATCACTCCTCAGTATGCGAAAGGTTTCACAGTGACTTATCTTGAGGGTGGTGTCCGCTTAGTAGAGGTGGGCGATCCGCAGCATGTGTTGCTCGAAGGCGATGAGGATAAGGACTATGAGATGCCGGTGGACTATAAGTTCGCCCTTGTGGAGCATGGCTCCAATGCCAAAGTGCCTGAGGGCTATAAGCGGATAGAAGTGCCGATTGACGCCACCATCTGCATGACGTCCCTGCAGCTGTCGAACTTCACTGCCCTCGGCGCCCACGATGTGGTGAAAGGCATCACCGGGACCAAAAACCTGTTCGACAAGGACATCCGCTCGAAAGTGGACAGCGGAGAGATTGTGAAGATTGGCATGGAAGGCAATTTCGATACGGAGCTGGTGCTTGCCGCCTCTCCCGATGTGATATTCATCTCTCCATTCAAGCGTGGTGGATACGATGCCATCAAGGAGACGGGCGTGACTCTGGTTCCTCACCTCGGCTATAAGGAACTGGATCCGTTGGGTCAGGCTGAATGGCTGAAGTTTGTCTCTCTTTTCATTGGTAAGGAACGTGAGGCGAACAAGGTGTTTGCTGAAATTGAGCAACGTTACAATGAAGTGAAGCTGTTGGCGTCGAATGTGGAGAACCGCCCTACGGTGTTCAGTGGTGAGATGCATGGCGGCAACTGGTATGCCGTTGGCGGCAAGAACCACCTTGCCCAGCTTTTCCGCGATGCAGGTGCCGACTATATCATCCATGATGAGAACACCGGTGGCGTCAACCTGGAGTTCGAGAAGATGTACGCCATGGCAGCTGATGCCGACTATTGGCGCATTCTGAACAGTTTCGACGGCGATTTCTCTTATGAAGCACTGAAAGCGTCCGAACCGCGTAACGAGCTTTTCAAGGCATTCAAAGAGCACCATGTGGTGTATTGCAATATGAAGCAGGGACCATATTATGAGTTGACACCCGTTCAGCCCGATGTGGTGCTGAAGGACCTTGTCGCCATTTTCCATCCCGAATTGGTTGAGAAAAACTATAAACCTACATTCTACCGCCTGCTGAAATGAGACACCACACTTTGCTGAAATTCCTGATCATCATCCTGCTGATAGCCGTGCTGTTCGTGCTGAACCTCTTGCTGGGCACGGTGCGCATTCCCGTGGGCAATGTGGTGAGTATTTTGTTTGGCGGTGACGGCGGGTCTGAGGTTTGGAAGAACATCATCATCAGTTCCCGTGTCCCTCAGGCTTTGACCGCCACAGTGGCAGGTGCTGGACTGGCTGTAAGTGGCCTTCAGATGCAGACTGTGTTCCGTAATCCGTTGGCAGGTCCTTCAGTGCTTGGCATATCGAACGGTGCCAGCCTGGGTGTGGCGTTTGTGGTGTTGTTGTCCGGATCGCTTGGCGGGATGGCATTGAGCCGGCTCGGCTATTTGGGAAGTGCCGCCATGACTGTGGCTGCCATAGCCGGCTCCTTGGCTGTGATGAGCTTGATTCTCTATGTGGCACAGAAAGTGAAGGGCAACGTGACGTTGCTCATCATCGGTGTGATGGTGGGTTATCTTGCCAATGCCATTATCGGCGTGTTGAAGTTCTTCAGTTCGGAGGAGGATATCCGTGCCTTTGTGGTGTGGGGGTTCGGCTCTTTTGCCAGGGTGTCGGGCGATCAGATGCTGCTGTTCGTCACCATCATGCTGGTGTTGCTGCCCCTGAGCGTGCTGCTATCGAAGTCTATGAACCTGCTGTTGCTGGGTGATGAATATGCTGCTAACCTCGGTCTGAACCTCCGCCGTTCCCGCACGCTGGTGATTGTCAGTTCAGGTGTGTTGGTAGCCATCGTGACGGCCTATTGCGGTCCGATTATGTTCATTGGTTTTGCCGTTCCTCATCTGTGCCGGGTGATATTCCGCACTTCAGACCATCGCACGCTGATGCCAGGTACGATGGCAGTTGGTGCTGGATTGGCATTGCTCTGCAACCTCATCGCCCGTATGCCGGGATTCGAGGGCGCTTTGCCTGTGAATTCGGTGACTGCATTGGTGGGTGCTCCGGTCATCGCATACGTGTTGTTCAGAAAAAACAAACGACTGGTGAGTGAATGAAAATGTTTGCTGGTCTCCGGTCAGCAAACAAAGGATGATTCCTTGCTGTATATGTTTCCTTTATCGTCTATCATCAGGATGGTGATTTCTCCCTGAGGCATCAGTGGAGCGCAATGCTCCATGCAATGTCTGATCACGACTTCGCAGAAGGATTGTAAAATCGGATTTGGAATGATGTTCCACAACTCACGGGCAAGCGTGATGTGCCTTGCCTGTTCCATGATTTCTCCGCCACATCCAGCTTCCTCCAGCATCGACAGGATGAATTGGATGTCGAACGTGGTTTTTCGGCTGTGGGTGTCTAAATTTCCAGCTGCCAGTTTCACGGCTTTTCCCATCATGATTCCCAATGTGAGTTTTTTGATGCCAAGTTCTCCCGCTATTTTGATGGTCTCTCCGATGTAGTTGCCGTATTCCACGAATGCCTGCCGGGGTAGCTGAGGGTAGGACTTGCGGAGATAGTTCTCGCTTTTCGCTCCACTGTTGATAACCACCCGTTCTGTTCCGCTCTGCTGGGCCACCACCATGCATTTGCGGATGCTCTCCACGAATGCTTCCTCAGAGTAGGGCTGTATGATGCCGGAGACACCGATGATGGAGATGCCTCCCGTGATGCCCAGTCGTGGATTGAATGTCCGCTTTGCGATTTCCTCTCCTTCGGGGACTGAAATGGTCACACGCATGGGGGTGCTGAATCTTTTCAGATTCTGCTCCAGCATCATCCGCGGTCCCCGGTTAATGGCTGGTGACCCGGGAGGTGCGTCGAAGCCCGGCAGCGTGATGGTACCCACTCCGGTTCCGCCGCAAATCTCAAATTTTTCAGATGGCTCGATGGAAGCCCTCACCTCAATGCCGTTGGTCACATCCGGGTCGTCACCACTTTCTTTTTTGACATAGGCATAGGTGTCGGCATACTTCACATCCACCATGATGGTCTCTCCGTCAGGGAGCATCACAGGCACACTTTCTGGCTCTTTCCCCTCCAACATCCGCATGGCTTGAGCCACCGCAGCCGCTGTGGCACAGGTTCCGGTGGTCAGTCCGCTGTGTAGCGGGAAGAACTCAGGCAGCAGACGTTCCACCATCCTCCTCAGTCCGTGCTCTCCATTCACGCAGTGGAACGACGGGGGTGTTTCGGGGCGTTTGAGGATGATGGGCTTGATGCCCAATTCTGTGGCAGCCTCCAGTTTCCGCATGTAGCCCCCGCTCAGTCCGCTTTCCTTCATCAAGATGGCGTCGGGCTGGATTCGTCTGAGTGTTTCTTTTTCGTCTTCTTCCTCTTTGTAGAAGCAGAGATGCTGTTCATCTGCCCCTTGTCGGTGAGCCAATCGGATGGAGCTTTCCCGGTTCAGGATGCGGTAGATGATGTTGAGCGATGGGCTTTCAAATTTCTTCAGGTGGGCGATGGACTGCACGCCAGTGGTGGCGAGCAACGTCCCTTTGATATGTGGCAGTTCATCGTAGGTAGCTATCCAAACCGCTTTGGGATGGCGTGGAGGGAAGATGCGCTCAAATCTGACGACTGGTGTGTCGGTCAGCTTACTGACCTCTTCCACCGTGCGGTGCAGTTCTTGTGCAAATGGATGGGCGGCATCGACAATGAGCCTGATGCCTTGTTGCTTGCAGAACCGCATCATTTTCTGGCTGTCCATGGCTCCGTCCACCTTGATGCCATGGTGCAATGTGATGTCCTGCTCCCCCGTTTTTGTGGAGTAGTAGAATGTGTTGCCCGCCTGCTCAAGTGTGGCAACAGCCTTCCTTCCTTCTGTGGTGCCTCCGAAAACCAGTATCATTCTTTTGCTCCGTCGCCTTTTCTGAAAAGATGGGTGAAATGTTTGGAATAGAGTTCTGAAAGACCTTGCCTGTTGCCGATGGCTTCTCCCACCACAATCATGGTGGTGAGTGTAAGGTGGTTGTCGTGCACGATTTTTGCCAGGTCTTTCAGCTTTCCCCTGTAAATACGCTGGTCGGGCCAGGTGAGGTGGTAGCATGCAGCCACTGGCGTGTCGGCCGGATATTCCTCCATCAGCTCTTTCTGCACATCGTCCACGATGGAGGCGCTGAGAAAGATGCACATGGTGCTCTGGCTCTTGGCGAGCAGATGGATTTTCTCGCGCTCTGGCATCGGTGTGCGGCCTTCTCCTCGGGTGAGGATGATGGTCTGACATTTTTCAGGAATGGTGAACTGGCTTTTCAGTTCGGCTGCAGCTGCGAGGAATGATGATATGCCCGGTGTGATGTGATACGACATGCCATGTTTGTCGAAGAAAGCCATCTGCTCCTGTATGGCGCCGAAGATGCAAGGGTCACCAGTGTGGAGTCTGACGATGAATTTTCCCTGGTCATAAAATTTCTTCATAAGCTCACACTGTTCCTCAAGGTTCATGTCGGCCGACGATTTGACAACGGCTCCAGACTTGGCACAGTAGGTGAGTTCTCGTGGAACGAGTGAGCCGGCGTAAAGAATGAGGTCGGCTATTTTCAGCATTCTCTGTCCCCTCACCGATATAAGGTCCGGAGCTCCTGGGCCGGCTCCAACAATCTCGATATGTCCTTTGTCGATTCGCAGGAATTTGCGGTTGATGGCCAAGGCTGCGGTAAAGTTTTCCCCCTTCACTTTCGGCACGATCAATTCTCCGTAGTCGGACCCGAGGATGGCCGCCGCCTCACAGACGCTTGGTGTTCCCACATGCTTTTGCACCACCTGACTCGGATTCGGCACTTCTACTTGAGCTAGTTGTTCAGCCGTGAAAAACCGGATTTTCTCTCCCATTCCCTCCAACATTTTAAAAAACGGCTCATTGGCTTTCACGTCAATGGAGCAGTATTCTAAGGCTCGAGGGATAATATTGTATTTTGCAATTTCAGTTTCTATATTGGACAGGATTTTTCTTTCTGGTCCTGCCTGATGTGCCAGCCCCACGCCGATGGTGGCAATCTTTGGAACGAAATGGAGGAATGGCATGTTGTATGGTGCTTCATATACGTAAGGGGAGACGATGATGAGTAGTTTAAAAAAGTCACTGTCCACATTTTTCACATTGTTGATGATGGTGACATGGTCGGGCAGCGTCCGTTCCAGATACTCAGTGCCCTCGTCTCTGACATCCATGAAAAGTGCTGTAGGCTTTTTGTTGACGAATGCGAAGATGGCCTCGTTCATGTTTTCAGATGGCGATACGCAATCCCATTTGAAACGTGAACTGAAAGTGTCGAGCGCCCATAGCCCCTCATTGTCGCTTTGTGTTGTGATAATTGGTTTTGCTCCGAGAGCGTGCGCCACCCTTATGGTCAGGTCGTTGGCTCCTCCAACATGGCCTGAGAGCACAGCCACGGCATTCAGTCCCAAGGTATCGACGCATACGACAGCTGGGTCGGTGTGTTTGTCTTCCACGTAAGGTGCGATGGTGCGCACACAGATGCCCATGGCACCGATGAAGATGAATGCCTCGTGGTTTTTCCACTGCGCACCCACGTCAGTGCGTTCTATCAGGTGTGCATCCAGCTCTCTCTCCAGCTTCCGGGCAATATCCTTGCCAGCCTTGCCTGTGGCTATGATTCCAATTTTTTGCATTTCAGTATTTCGATAGGGTTATAATCGTTGATTGTAATCTGCATAGGGGAATCGCATAATTCCAGCCCAAGTGTTTGGCAGGCATCCATAAACAAATTCTTGCTTTCCTCTGTCACGCTGTTCATCACGATGCAACCTCCAGGAAGGAGCACTTCCGCTGCTTTCTTCATGATTTCACAGAGTTTACCACCATGACCGCCGATGAACACGGCATCGGGCTGTGGAAGTGTGGTGGTGTCGGTGGTGAGGAAATCTCCGATATGGAAGTCGATTCCCGGTGCGCCGAACCGCCGTGCGTTGGTTTCCATCAGATGTCGGCCTTCTTCCCTGATTTCAAAAGCCACGACGTGAAGGTGTGGGAATTGGAGCCTTGTCTCGATGGAGATGCTGCCGGTGCAGAACCCGATATCCCACATCACCTGCTTGCGAGGCAATTCAAGTGCCTGGAGAGAGAGCAAACGTATCGGCATTTTAGTGATCATGCGTTCCCGCCCGTTGAGCAGTTCAAACTCGTGGTCGGGAATGCCCCACCTCCGTTGGTGGCTCCCAGTGAGGATGAGGCAGTTGGGCTGGCTGAACTCCAAGGATGCCGTTTCTTTCAGTGTGCATTCCCTCACTCTTTCCTTTTCTGGATTGCCGAGGTGCTCTCCCACGGTCATCCGATAATCATGGTAGCCATAGTCCAACATCCTTTCAGCAATGGCTGCGGGGGTGTGGGTTCCGTCGGTGAGCACTCCGATTTTTCCGCAACCTTCAATGAGAGCCCTGTCAAATTCATGCCACGGGCGTCCGGTGAGTGACACGATTCTCATGTCGTGGTAGGGTATGAGGAGGCGGTGAGCCAGCATTTGCAGTGAATTGAAGGCGGGGAACAATGTGATTTCAGCATCGGGCAGGTTTCTGCGCACTGTATTGGCAAATCCGAAGAACAGAGGGTCGCCTGAAGCGAAGACAATCACATGCTCATGTGGTTGGTATTGATGAAACACCTCAGACAGTGGCACAGTGATGTCAATCCATTGGTAGTGTTCGGGTAGCAGGTGAGCCATCAGCTCGTGATGTCGTTTGCCTCCAGAAAACACTTGCCCTCTGTATATGATGTCTCTTACTTCCTGGGGTAGGGGGTAGTCTTTGTTGTCGTTGATTCCGATAATGGTGAATTTCATGCTGAGCGGGTAGATGTGTAGGGTTTTGGGTCAGAGGTCGCGTCCCGGACGGAGTTGTGAGGCGTCGTCAAAGCAGAGTATGGCGTTGCAGAGCGTGGCGGCAAGGTTGCTGCCTCCTTTCCTTCCCTCAACAATGATTTTAGGAATATCAGTGAATGGTTTGACCATGTGTTTGGACTCCCGCACATGGACGAACCCCACAGGCGCAGCAATGATTCCAGAAGGATGAGCTTTCCCCTTGCGGATGAGAGTGCAGAGTTCCATGAGGGCGGTCGGTGCGTTGCCGAAAGCGAACAAGGCATCGGGGTGTTCCTCCACGGCGAGCCGGATGCCGGCCTGTGTGCGTGTGATGTGGAGCTTTTCAGCCATCTCCGCCACTCGTGGGTCGCTCAGGTAGCATTTTGCCTCGATTCCAAGGCGTGACAATGCTCCCTTTCTGATGCCGCTCACCACCATGCTCACATCGGTGATGATGGTTTTCAGTTTGCCTTCCCTGACCTTCCCGTAGATGGTTTCCACCGCTTCATCGTCGGTTTTCAGAATGTTCTCCATGTCGAAGTCGGCCGTGGTGTGGATGGCATGAAGGAGTGCCCATTTGTGTCCGAGGGGGAGTTCTTGGTTTTTCAGTTCCTGCTCAATGGTCCTGAAACTTTCCATCATGATTTGCTGGCCGACTGAGGTATCGGCTTTTTCTGGATCTTCGGTGGCATAATAGCCACGTGGGGTGATGAATTGTCCGGACGGACTGAAACGGCTCTGTGAGTTGCCGATAATCAGGATGGTGAACATATCCACCTCTTCAGGATTGAGTGTGGCGAGTGTGCAGGTGGTCACCTGCTCTTCCTCTCTTCCCGCCTGACGGACCATGCCCACAGGTGTGTCGCCGCTTCTTCCCATTTCAAGGAATAATTCCTTCAGCCGGTAAAGTTGCCAGTAGCGGTTGTTGGATTTGGGGTTGTAAATGGCAGTCACGAAATCAGCCGTTGCCGCCGCCTTGATGCGGCGCTCGATGATTTCCCATGGAGTCATGAGGTCGGACAGGGAGATGACGCAGAAGTCGTGCCCCACCGGTGCACCCAGGAGTGAGGCGGCTTTCTGGAATGCTGATATGCCTGGCAGCACTGTGACCTCCACTTCGCTTTTTCTTTGTTCCCTCATCTCGCAGATGAGTGGTGACATTCCGTAGATGCCGGCATCTCCCGATGAGATGACGACGACATCCTTACCTTCCTCTGCCAGTTGGAAAGCCTGCTCGGCACGCTCCCGCTCATGCTTCATCCCTGTGTCCATACATTCGCATGTTGGGCTGATGAAGGGTTGGATGAAATTGAAATAGAGTTTGTAGCCCACCACCACATCGGCTTCGTTCAATGCCTTTGCAACGGCGGGTGTGACATCGTCCTGACTGCCTGGACCGATTCCTGCGACTGTGATTTTCTTCATAACAAATGCAAAAATAAGAAAAAAGCGGAGAAGTTGGAGCCGATTACTTTTTAAATTTGAGTTTGAGTCCCACCACCAGCATCCTGCCTGGCGAGAAGAGTGCATATCGCCTGTTGGAACTGTCAATCCTGTGGTCGGTTTTGTCGAAGATGTTGTCAATGCCGATGCTCGGCTCGATGTCCGCCCATTTCAGCCCTGTGAAGGAGTGGGTGGTATTGAGGTTCCAGATGCCGAATCCTGGAGCATCTTCATAGTCAGTGTAGTATGTTGTGGACTGCAACCGTCCGTTGACATTGACATTCAGCGTATAGCCGGTCCAGCTGTGGCGGTAGTTGGCTGCAATGGTTGCACTGTTGCGCACACTGCGCTCCAGAACGGTCCACTTCTCGTCGGATTTGGTTCTGGCGTATGTGCAGGCATAGTTGGCCGACAGGTTGAAACCCTTGAAGAGGTTGGCCGACACATTCACCTGCAGACCCTGGATGTTGCCTTTGTCACTGTTGCGGTAGATGGAGTAGCGTTCCAACTTCGAAGCCTCGTCGTCGTTCATCTCAGGAAACTCAGCCCTGAGTTGTGCCAGGTTGGTGTCATCCACATCAATGTTCTTCCTGACCACCATGTCCTTGATGTTGTTGATGAATCCAGTGAGGCTGACTGCAATGAAATCGGTACGGTATTCTGCGTTGATGGACCAGTAGTTGCTTTTCTCAGGGGAGAGATCCTTATTGCCGAAAATAATCTGTGGCTTTCCCCTGTTCACGGAATAATAATGGTAATGAAGCTCATCAAGTCCTGGGGCACGGAATCCGGCAGAGTAGGTGGCACGGAAATTGAAAGGACCAGGAGAGAACATGAGGGTTGCCTTTGGGGTGAAATGGCTGTTGAAGTTTTTGTGGTAGTCGTAACGGGCTCCGACGGTTGCGGTGAGCTTGTCGAAGAACTTCATCTCATGTTGTGCATAGGCTGCGAAATCGTATGCACTTTGGTCGATGTTTCCCGAGGTGGCCTTCAGTTGGTCTCTTCTCCAGTCTGCACCTACGATGGTGGTGGAGTTGTCCATAAAGGAGAATATCCCTTTCACCTGTCCTTCCATCGTATGCTGTTTTTTTGACCTGACGTAATCCCCCACGTGATAACTCTTGGTTTCCACGTCATATTCCTTTCCGTATTTGAAGTGGTCGGAGGTGAAGTCGGCCTGGAGTGAGTTTTTACGGTTGAATTTGTAGATGCCTCCTACGTTCCACCTGATACCCCTGTATTTCATTTCGTAGTCTGTTCCTCCAGTGATATCGGAGGAGGAGTTGGGACGGTCGGTGATTTTGTCATAGTAATCGAATCCGGCGTTCAGTCCCAGCTTGTTATTGGGAGAATATGTGAATTTTTGGTTGACCTGGTTGGTGCGGTATCCTGTGAAGAGTGGAGAAATGGTTGGGCGGGTCTCGGTGTCAGAGCCTTTGACCAGTTCCAGCCCGTTGTTCTGATAGGAGTCGGCACGGTCATGAGTGTATGTGGTGTAGGATCCGATGCCATTTTTATAGATGTCCAGAGACACTGATTCTGTGAGCTGCCCCTTTCCGCTGACTCTTGTGTCGGACGTGACCGCCACCATGTTCTCGGTGGGCTGATCGGTGATGATGTTGATCACCCCGGCAATGGCATCACTTCCGTAGAGCGAGGATGCAGCGCCGTCGAGCACCTCAATTCTCTTTACGCGTGCCATGTTCATGCGGTTGAGATCCACATTGCTTGAGATATCACCTGAGAGTTTCTGACCGTTGATGAGGATGAGAATGTATTTGTTGCCAAGCCCGTTGAGCCGGAGGAAGGAACCCATGGAGTTGGGGGCCATCGACACCTGTGGCAGCAGTTTTGTAAGGGCTTGGTCAAACGTGCTGATGCCTTGCTCTTCGATTTCCCGTTTGGAGAGCATCCTCACAGGTGTGGCGGTGCTTTTCAACCGTTGATGGTGTCCGGAACCGGTGACGACGATGGGGTTGAGGTTGTAGATACGTTCCCAGGCGATTGAGTCGTCGCGCTGGGTTCTGTGGATTTGAGCATCGGCATTATTGCAGAATAGGAATGCGGCACTGGAGATGAAAAATGCTTGTTTCAGAGTCATCATGAATGAGTTGTTGCTATAGAACTTTCAGGACTGTTATCAGAGTGTTAAACCCACCGTCCCCAGACTCTTCCAGGCACGGCGGGTTTTGGATAAAATAATGGTTATAATGGTATGGTTTGTTTATCTTATTCTTCTGGGTACATGGAGTGGTAGTAGTCCACAACGGCTGCCCTGCGGGTGTGGGCCTTGTAGAGGTCGCGGATGTTTCTGTATTCGAGCAGACCCTTCACGATGCCCTTGTCGTCGGTGTAGGCGTCAGCGTCGATGGTGTAGCCCATGTGGCTGAAGTAGTTCTTCCAGCTGGTGTCTTCCACTTCGCCGTCTTCGTTGATTTCGAATCCGTCATCCCAAGCGTCGTCGTCGCCTGCCATGTCGTTGTGGGCATGGTCACCTGCGATGGACATGAGCGGTGCGCAGAACACCTTTCCGCTGGTGAATCCGTTTTCAATCATCCTGTCGCGAACCTGCACCTTGAAGTTGTCGGCCATGTCAACGGTGCCAACGTAGTAATTTCCGTTGATTTCCTGAAGGGCGTTCTCCAGCTGGGTGTAGCGAACGTTGGCCTTGTAAGTGTCGTATTCGTCAGGGTTACCATGTCCCATGAAGAGCATAGCACCCTGCTGGCTGTATTTGCTGAAGTTTTTGTTGAGCTCCTTGGCGAGGGTTTCCACATCCTCTTCTGTTGCCATGAGCGGGGTGCCCAGCTTGATGGTCACTTCTGAGAGGTATTTGTCGTCGATGTCGCCGGTGGAGTTGTTGGCGAAGTCTTTCACGGCATTAACCACTCGTCCGTATTCCTCTCCTGGGATTACCTGCATAGACTGGATGATGATTTCCTCATACTGCACGCGACCGAATGCCTCAAGCCAGTATTTAGGCTCATAGAACGAACGCTTGGCTGTGTTCTCTCCTGCTGCGGCGCGGTTGATGCAGATGGCGGAAGAGAATGAGAGGAACACATCGTAATCGCTGAATTCCTGGGCATACTCCTGCTGTGTGAGATCGAATGCGTCGTAAGCCTGCTGCCAGGTTGAACCGAATGCCACGAGCAGGATGGCCTTGTTGTGCTTTTTCTGCTGCTTCACGGTTTTTTCCACTGCGCTGCGATAGCGCTCCATGTTCGACACGTTGTCGTCATCGTCATCACTGCAGGCAGTGAACGATGTGGTTGCCAAGATTGCCATCATGGCAAGCATCAAGTACTTAATCTTCTTCATTTTCCTGTTTGTTTTTAAAATTGGACTTATGATTGTTGAATTTGATTTTCTTTCCTTGTTGGAATTTCACGGTGAAGGCGGCATAGACGGTGGTTCCAGGAGTGGTGGTGCCGAGGTGCAGCCCATGGGGGGTGCGGTCCACATAGTTGAAGATGTTGTCCACTCCTGCTTCCAACCTGTAGCTGGTTTTTCCGCTCTTTCCGAATTGATGGGAGGTGGCGATTTTCCAAATCTGATAGCCTTTTCCGTTGCCATCTACTTGGTAGTAGCGTTTGGTGGACATCCGTCCGTAGAGCCCCGCCCCCAGCATGTAGGATTGGGAGAAGCGGTGGTCCCACGTGACGAACACATTCCCTTTGTGGTATGCCATTCCGTCGATCACCACCTTGTTCAGACGGTCGTGGTCGGCGTCATAGACGTGGGCTTTCGTGTCGAGGTAGCTGTAGCCTAACCCTGCGGTCCATTCGCCCTGTGTGTAACGCATGCTGACATCGATTCCGCATGTCCGTGCGTCTTCCATGTTCTCATATCGTCTCACCTTGTTGAGCATCTCTCCGTATTGAGCCCTATACTCCTCCGGAGCCATGGATTTGGGCACGGTGGCGAGGGCAATCATGTTGTCGAGTTTGTTCAGGTAACCCGATACGGTGATGTTGAATCCCCCGGTGGTGTACTCGCCTGAGAGTGAGAAGAAGTTGGAGGTCTGCGCCTTCAGGTCTTTGTTGCCTAAATACATGATGACGGAGTTCATCTCGCGGATGTAGCGGTAATTCATTTCCTTAAGCGTTGGGGTTTTGAATCCCTGGCTCCAGGAGCCTCTCACCCTGAAGTCTCCGAGGCTGAGCATGGTGGAGATTTTTGGGGTGAGTTTCCATCCGAATCCTTCGTTGCGGTTGAGTCTGAGCCCTCCGGTGAGTTGCAGCCATCGGGTTGGTGTCCATTCGTCCTGCAGATAGAGTGCCTCCGTGTTGTCGTCGGCTGAACCGCCTTCGATGCTGGTCGGTGCCTTGAGGTAGTCGTATTTCATTTCCACTCCCGCTGTGAGTCGCTGCTCGTATGGCAGGTTGAACACACCCTTCAGGTGCGCCATCACCCGCTGCTGGTCGCTCTGCAGCGCCTTCTGACCCTCAAAGTAAGGAAAGTCGAGGATGAGCGTGCCGTCTTCGTCGAATCCTTCAGCCAGGGTGGTGGAGGTGAAGGCATGGTAGTAGGCGTGTTTGTTCCAGTCCACATCAAGTGTGACGCGGTCTCCTTTGCGTGTGGTCCAGCGTCCTCCTGCTGATGCAGATGCGTTGCGGTATTTCAGGTCAAAGGTCTTCACATCGTATTTCGGGTATTTACCTTTCGGACGGTAGATTCCTTTGCCATAGATGGAGCCGGAGGCATAGAATTCCCAGTCTTTGTTGGGGGTGAAAGTCAGCTGCTCTGCCACTTGCCAGCTGGTGTGCTTGTTGACGGTCTTGCTGCGCGAGTCGGTTACCGGTGCTGCCGAAGAAGGTGTGTATTCCGTGGCGGTGTTCTGCCATCCGTCGGAATGCTGGAGCTGAAAATTAGTCAGGCTTCTCCATTTTCCACTGGCCAGTCCGATGGTGTTGTGTTGGCGCAGGTCGTTATACGAACCGTATCGGGTGGTGTTTTCAATCAGGATGCCCTCATCGTGCTTTTTGGTGATGATGTTCACAACTCCAGCCATGGCGTCGCTTCCGTAGAGTGCCGACGAGGCGCCCTTCACAATCTCAATTCGCTCAATGTTCTGCGGGTCGATGAGCGACAGGTCGTTTTCTCCTCCCACGTCGCCGTGAATCCGCTTTCCGTCAATGAGAATGAGGATATAGTTGTTGCCCAGCCCGTTGAGTTGCATCTGCGAGCCCATGTCGCCCTCGTTGAAGGCGAAAGAGGAGGTGAGTCCGCCCAAGATGTCTTCAAGGGAGCGTCCTCCGTATCGTTGGAGCATTTTTCCGCTGATGACTTCAGTCTGAACAGGCACGTCCTTCAGCAAGTGCTGTGTTCCGGTTGCCGTGATGACCACTTCTTCCAACATTTCCATGATGGAATCGGTTTTGACCGACTGAGCCGCCAACGTCTGCGAGAGGCACAACAGTGCCACACACAGTCCGAGTCTGACTTTCATAAATAAAACTGTTCACTTCCGCATAATCCTGTGCGGTTATTATTGTCGATTGAACCAAGGCAGGTCTTCTGGCTTCCCCTTGTCATTCCGCCTTCCCGTCCTATAAGCGGATATGTCGGGCATATCCTATGGACAGTGGCTTTCTGTCGGATGACATAAAAAAAGGGGTTACAGCAGCAGGTACTGCTCCAGACTTTCACTGGATTCCCTTTCATCAAAGCTGACAAATTGCTTCGATTACCTAAATTCGCTTGCAAAGTTACGAAATAAAACAATAAAGACGAATAAAAAACGAATATTTTTTGTATTTGCTTCAGAAAGATGACAGAGAACACGTGAATGGCTGACCTAAAGGTCAGATGACACATTGTGCTCAAATTCAGAAAAATATTTCCTTAGTGGCATGAGATTTTGATGTGGGATTGTGATTCAATCCTTCAAATTTTTTACTACCTTTGCAATCATGAAAAACGGAATGCTGATTGCCGCTCCGATGAGTGGCAGCGGAAAGACCACAGTGGCGAGAGGACTGATGTCGTTGCTCCGTCGCCGGGGCTATAGGGTCCAGCCGATGAAGTGCGGACCCGACTACATCGACACCAAATTCCATGAGGCGGTATGCGGAAGACCGAGTGTCAACCTCGATCTTTTCATGTCATCGCCAGCCCATGTCAGTGCGATTGCTGAGCATTATGCGGCAACGGCTGACATCTGCCTCATAGAGGGCATGATGGGGCTTTACGACGGCTATGACCGGGATTGTGGCTCCTGCTATGAGATTGCCCGGCTACTCGATGCTCCGGTGCTGCTGGTGGTCGATGCCCGTTCCGCCGCCTATTCCATGGCTGCGTTGCTCAAAGGGTTCGTTTCTTTCCGTCCCGATTTCCGTTTGCTTGGGGTTGTGCTCAATAAGGTGGGCTCACCACGCCATGCCCAAATGCTGCGCGAAGTGTGTGCCGACGTGGGCGTGCCTTGCCTCGGATGCCTGCCCCGCAACGCAGCCATCGCCACTCAGGAGCGCTACCTCGGATTGGACTTCAGCGACGGCACCATGAGTGGATTCGTTCAGCTCGACACCATCGCCGACTTTATGGAGCAGCACCTCGACCTCTCTTTTCTTGAGCTGTTGCTCAAAGGCCGTAGTGAAAATGTTGCCAATGCTGGGAAAATGCCTTATTGCAACCGTAAGACTGGCTATGGACGGGTGGCGGTGGCACGCAGCCCGGAAGCCTTCTCCTTTATCTACCAATCCACGCTCGACTGTCTTTCTGACTCTGAAGTCGTGTTTTTCAATCCAGAAGCCGACGAGCCCCTTCCAGAGGGTACGGACCTGCTTTATCTTCCTGGTGGCTATCCGGAGAAGCACGGGGAGCAGCTGGTAAAAGCCAGACGCACACGTGACAGCATCCGTGACTATGCGGCGCATGGCGGCAAGGTGATTGCGGAATGTGGCGGCATGATGTATCTCTGCAGTCGGATTCTCACCGATGAAGGTGAGTGGGAGATGTGCGGAGTGTTGCCTTACACAGTTTCTGCACGTCAAGCTGACCGCCACCTTTCTCTTGGCTATCGGCGTTGGGAAATGGGTGGCAGGGAATACCGAGGGCATGAGTTCCATTATTCTCAGTTCATAGGCGATAAACCTTCAACGGCTGTCACCGTGTGGAATGCCCGTGGAGAAGAGGTGGACTGCCCAATCATCCGCATTGGCAATGTGCTGGCCAGCTACACCCATTGGTATTGGGGAGAGACGGGAATGTTTGAATTTTGACATTGATATTTTGAAAATATGAAACAAATCAGTACGAAAACCGGCGATGGCGGCACCACCTCTCTGCGTGGCGGTGTGCGTGTGGAGAAAGACGATGTCAGGATAGAGGCTAACGGACACATTGACCACTTGACGTCGGTGCTGGGTATGGTGTTGTTGCTGTGGAAGGAGGAAGGAAATGAGGCACGTGACCTGCTCCAATCCGTGCAACGGGAACTGATGACGGTGATGAGCCATGTCGCCACCCCCGATGGGGCTGAGAACCCACGCGTACTGCATGTGGACGAGCTGACGGCTCAGATGGAGCGCCTGATTGAAACCGCTCATGTGCAGCCCTGTTTTATCCTGCCTGGCAAGTCTGAACGGACCACTTGGCTCCATATTGCGCGGACCACAGCTCGGACGGCAGAGCGACGGCTGTGGACACTCCATCGCGATCATCCGCTGAATTTGCGGATACTGACTTTTTTCAACCGCCTGTCCGACTTCCTGTTCGTGCTGGCGGAAGACTATGCATCAAAAAGTGAAGTTTGATGAACGATAGAAAACCATTGCATCCGCTCATGTTGGCCGGAACCGGAAGCGATGTGGGGAAGAGCATCATCGCCACCGCTTTTTGCCGCATCTTTCTTCAGGACGGTTATAGCCCTGCACCCTTCAAGGCGCAGAACATGGCGCTCAATTCCTACGCTACCCCCGAAGGACTGGAAATCGGACGTGCGCAGGCGGTTCAGGCGGAGGCATGCCGGCTGGCTTGCCACACCGACATGAATCCGCTGCTGCTCAAACCTCAGAGCGACCACACCTCGCAGGTGGTGCTCAATGGCAGGCCAATCGGCAACCGCGATGCTTACGACTACTTCCGCAAGGAGGGTAGGGAAGAGCTGCGTCATGCGGTATGTGAGGCCTATGACCGCCTGTCTGCCCGTTTCAACCCCATCGTGATGGAAGGAGCAGGAAGCATCAGTGAGCTGAACTTGCGCGGCAGCGACTTGGTGAATCTTCCGATGGCGCGTCATGCTGGGGCTGATGTGTTTCTTGTGGGCGACATCGACCGTGGAGGTGTGTTTGCGTCGGTCTATGGGAGTATAGCCTTGCAACAGGAGGAAGACCGCAGGATGATTAAAGGCATCATCATCAACAAGTTTCGGGGCGACTTACGGCTCTTTGAGGAAGGTCGCCGCATCTTGGAGGATATATGCCATGTGCCGGTGCTCGGTGTGGTGCCTTACTATAAAGACATTCATGTGGATGAGGAAGACAGCGTGGACCTTGCAGCCAAGTCCATGCATGCAGCGCAAGGAAAGGTGAATGTGGCGGTGGTGCTGGTGCGACATCTTTCCAACTTCACGGATTTCAACGTGCTCGAACGCGACCCACGCGTCCATCTTTTCTACACGAGCAACACCGATGATCTGAAGCATGCCGACATCATCATTATTCCTGGCAGCAAGAGCACGGTGACCGACCTCTATGAGCTGCGGCGCAACGGCGTGGCACAGGCTGTGGTGCGGGCTTACCGTGATGGAGCCACGGTGCTGGGTATTTGTGGTGGCTATCAGATGATGGGAATGGAGGTTTGCGATCCAATGCATCTCGAAGGTGATATTGAGCGTATCCCAGGATTGGGACTCTTGCCCGTCAGCACCACCATCCATGAGGGCAAAACCACCCGGCAGACCCGTTTCCATTTGGCAGGAAAAGAAGACGACGGATGGCTGGAAGGATATGAGATTCACAGCGGATCCACCGTCCTCACTGACGACAGCGCCGCAGCTGATGCCACTCCGCTCACGGTGAACGAACAGGGTGAGACTGACGGATGTAGGGTCAGTAGCAGCTGTATGGGCACCTACATCCATGGCATACTCGACAACGAGGCATTTATCAACTCTTTGTTGGCTCCGTTCGCAGAGCGGATGAAAACATCCGGCAGTCCATTCGATATCCATGCATTCAAAGAGCAGCAATACGACCGTCTGGCTGACCATGTGCGGGCACATATCGACATGAATAAAGTTTATCAAATATTGAGTGAAGATGATTGAAGGACACGGTGATGACAGATTCCGCTATGCTGACATCCGCATGAATTTTAGTTCCAACATCTACGGCCATGCTGATCTGTCGGAACTTTACCGCTTCATGCACGGGCGGATGGATTCCATCGCCTCTTATCCGGCTCCCTCTCCTAAGGAGTTGGAACGTGAGCTTGCCAGGGAGTATGAGGTGGATGAGGAGAACGTGATGGTGACCAATGGCGCCACTGAAGCCATCTATCACACCGCTTCCACGTTGAGGGCTTTCGGCCATAAGACCTACAAGGTTTTCCATCCCACCTTCAGTGAATATGCTGATGCCAGCCGCATCTACGGCTATGCTTACGCCGATGATGCCCATGTGTGCTGGCTGTGTAATCCCAATAATCCCACAGGTGGGGTCACCGACCGTACCAGCGTGGAGCAACTGGCTGAGCGGCATCCCTGGCTGGTGGTTGACTTGTCGTACGAGGACTACACCCTCCAGCCGATGATGTCGGCGAAGGAACTGATGGCCCTTCCCCAGGTGATTCAGATCCGCTCGCTGACGAAGCGTTATGCTGTTCCCGGCTTGCGGCTTGGTTTCATCATCGCTCCTACCGACATTATCGCCATTTTGAAACGTTTTTTCCGCCCTTGGGCAATCAGTTCTCTGGCACTGGAGGGCGGTGTCTGGCTTTTGACCCATCGTCAGGTCAACATGCCCGACCGTCAGTCCTATCTGGGTGAGGCTCAGCGGCTGCGTTCTTTGCTGAACGAGGTGGACGGAATAGAGGTGATGCCCACCGCTACTAACTTTATGCTCTGCACAATTCGCCAGGCTACTTCCGCACAACTCAAAGAACATCTCGCCACTCATCATGGCATGCTCATCCGCGACGCATCCAATTTCGAAGGACTGACCGACCACCATTTCCGGGTAGCGGCGCAGTTGCCTGAAGAGAATGATGCGTTGGTGGCTGCCATTCGAGATTATCTGAATGGCGGAAATGGAATCCGCCCTTAATAATCTGATAAATGCAGGACTTTCTAATCATATTCATCCTTCCTCTTCTGCTGGGTTGGTTGCTCGACCATCTGTTGGGCGACCCACTCTGGCTACCGCATCCAGTGGTGGGGTTCGGCAAGATGATTGGGTGGTGTGAGCATCGCTTCAACAAAGGTGGGCACCGAATGCTGAAAGGAGGGCTGACGGCTGTGTTGTTGGTGCTTCTGGTCTTTTCTGCATTTTTTGCTGTTGATTATTTTTTGCTTCGGTGGAGCATGTTGGCAGCAGTGACGTTCCGCACAATCATTGTATTCTATTGCCTGGCAGGCACGACCCTTGTGCGGGAAGTGCGTGAGGTGTTCCGTGCAGTGGATCGTTCGTTGGACGAGGGACGGCGCCAAGTGGCGCGGATTGTGGGACGCGACACCACACAGCTGTCGGCACAGGAAATCCGCACCGCCGCACTTGAAACGTTGGCGGAAAACTTGAGCGACGGTGTCATCGCACCGCTCTTCTGGCTGGCTGTAGCAGGGGTCCCAGGCATGTTGGCCTACAAGATGGTGAACACGCTCGACTCCATGATTGGCTACCGCACCGAGCGCTACAGGCAGTTTGGATGTGTGGCGGCGAGAATGGACGACGTGGCGAATTTTCTTCCTGCCCGTCTGACCGCCCTACTGATGGTGTTGGCTTCGGGACGGCTTTCGCTGCTTAAATTCGTCCACCGCTTCGGCGCATGCCATGCCAGTCCGAACAGCGGCTACCCCGAATCGGCCTTGGCGGGCATCCTCAATTGTCGTTTCGGCGGTCCCCATTACTATTATGGCGAACTCTTTCCAAAACCCTATATTGGAAATACCGACCGCACGCTCACCACTGCTGACATGCGCACAGCAGTCCGAATCAACCGAATGGCGGAATGTTTTGGTGTCGTGACTGCAGGTGTCGTGGAATTTGCTCTTGGATTATTCATTTTTTCTTTGTAACTTCGCAAATCGAAAAACCAAACGATTGAATAATTCCACCTCATTTCGTTCTAATGACCGATTTAGGTTGAAGAACGCATCCTAATCAACCATGAGCAGTCTGTCACAACATATCTCCTATTGGCTTTCCAAACCGAGCCGTTGGTTCCACCGAAGGGGATTCAGCGTTCAGTCGCCGTGGGCTTTTGAGTTTGTGACGCATGTGTTGTTCGGAAAAAGCCGGTTCTATGCGTTCGATGAATTGGGTGGGGACAGAAGTGATGAGCAGTTGTTCAAGGTGGTGCGTTGGCTGCGGCCAAAAGAGATGGTGGCATACACCGGCAACGCTCTTACGGAGACCTATCTCATGAGTCCGTTGAGCAAGAATCCTTCATTGAGGGGAAGCACCATCGTCTATTATTATGGGACGGACCAGTTTTCTCGGCTTGATGGCGATGTGGACAGCGGCAGGTTTACGGACGAAACCTGTGTGATTGTGGATGGCATCAGGCGCTCAAACGCCTCCAATTGGCAACGGCTGACTGTTGCACCCGGAGCCACGTCTGCTTTTGACCTTGGCAAACGGGGCATCGTGTTTTTCGACCAACGTCGTCAGCGTCAGACCTATCTGCTCTAATAACATGCAGTTACTTCACGGGCTTGAGTTTACCCTGAGTCTTGAAAAAAATATATACCTATGGAAAAATCAATGATTTACACCAAGACAGGCGACAAAGGCATGACCAGCCTTGTGGGAGGTCAGCGAGTGAGCAAAACCGACCTCCGCCTTGAGGCATACGGCACAGTGGATGAGCTGAACAGCCAGTTGGGGCTGCTGCTGACGGAGGTAAGCGACGCTTCCGACCATGCGCTCTTGAATGAAGTGCAGAACCACCTGTTCGTTGTGGGTGGATATTTGGCCACCGATCAGTCCACCACGCAACTCCGTGCGCAGAGCGTAGTCACTCCGGCAATGATTGAATCTTTGGAGAAGGCGGTCGATGAGATTGATTCTTCTTTGCCAAAACTCCGTGCTTTCGTGCTTCCAGGCGGCACAAGGGGGGCATCCATGGCACACGTATGCCGGACAGTCTGTCGCCGGGCTGAACGGCGCATTCTCGCATTGAACAACCAGCTGAAGGAACGGGATGAGGCTGAATTGGATGCAAATGTGTTGTCGTATATGAACCGCTTGTCAGATTTTTTATTCGTTTTAGCAAGAAAAATGAA
>OMUD01000160.1 GCA_900314125.1 uncultured Prevotellaceae bacterium
TTGTTCGGTCCGAGATACCATGTCATGTTGGTTGGGTTGCTGCCTGTAGGGTCAAAGTCGGAGTGGAGTGATGTGGAGAGGGTTTTCAGGTATTTAGGCGCTGCTGTTCCCTCTTCCTTCTCCATCTTTGAACCGAGCAATGTGGTTTTGAACGTGCCGTCTGCCATGAGAATCTGGCTGAAGAACTGGGTTTTGAACGCCACCCACTTCATTCTTTCCTCAATATCTTCCTCTGTCTCCCATTCGTCGGCTCCTCCAGAAGAGAGTTCGTCCGTGTCGTCGCTTTCCTGGCGGTAGCTGATGGTGCTGTATCGGTTTTCAAAACTGAATCCTTTCTCCTGCTGGCGCATGTGCTCCGTCCAGTTGATGTTCATCGTTTTGGTGTCGGCATTGAAGAATCCTGCCATATTCACCGCTTTTACGTCCATTTTCAGGAGATAGGAGTTGGGCAGGAGGGTGTAGGTGATGTCGAAACTTCCGCCACCCACAGGCAGTGACATTGTGAGCGCGTCTTTCTTCACGTCTTTAGGTGTGAAGTTGAAGTCTGATGTTTTCAGGTTTTCCTGCTTTCCGTTGATGAGGATGTCCATTTGTGAGTCTTCCCCGTCGAAAAGCACGATGTTGCCTCCTTCCTGGCTTTTATAAGTAGGGTCGAGGATTTCCGCCCTCATGATTTGTCCACCTTTGTTGGCTATGGTGACTTTCAGGAGTTCGTTGCTGATTTCTTTTGTTCCTCCCTGTCCCTGTCGGGCTTGGAAGAACACGTTGGTGGAGTCTGTCTCCTCTTTGTTGAGCTTGGCTGCTGCCTTGGCTTTTTCAATTTTGTTGATGCTGTCGGCCTTCACTTGTGCTATTGAGTCCTGCGTATGCTTCAGCTTGGCCTGTTCGGCCTGCTTGGCACCGTTGTAGTTGGAATACACCATGAAGCCGACAAACACAAGGCCTATCAGCAGCCATCCGATTAGAGTGTTCTTATCTTTCATATTTGATTATTGATGTTTGTTTTCGGGAATACCGGAAGACACCTTTCAAAAAAGGCTAAAATCATGCAAAGTTACTAATTTTTTTTAAATTTTTGCCTTATCTGTAGCAAACTTATTGTTAAATAAAAAAAATAGTCTATATTTGCGTATGAAAAAGGGCTGTTGGAGCCTTGCTCTCATGCAGTTCCAAAACTCTCTCGTCTTTAATTTAATCTAAAAACTGCAATATGAAAAAGTCTATTTTTATCATGGCGCTGCTGTCGATTCTTTTTGTAACGGCGGCGGAGGCGAAGAAAAAACCTCAGATTCAATTCGAACAGACCACCATCGACCTTGGCACTTTCTCTGATCCGACTCAGGTTCATAAGGTTGTGTTCAAGTTCAAGAATGTGGGTAAAGCCAAGCTGGTGATCAACTATGTGAACACCTCTTGTGGTTGCACCGTGGCTGAATACCCGAAGGATTTCATCTCGCCTGGAGGTACAGGGGAAATTAAAGTGTCTTACGACCCGAAGGGCAAATTCCCTGGTCCGTTCCGTAAAGGCATCACCGTGTTCACCAATAGCGGCAAGGACACGACAAGACTGTTTATTACGGGTAAGATGGTTGCACCTCAGCAGACGAAGTAGGCTGTATGGAATAGTGTGTATCTGCATATCTGCATATCATAAAAACTTTCTATAATGATGAAAAGTATGAAACTCTTGGCTCTTGCAGCCGTATGTGCCATCCTCGCTTCGTGTGGCACCACCACCAGCGTTCCCATCACGGGACGCAAGCAACATCTGCTTGTGAGCGACCAGCAGGTTCTCAGCCTGAGTGGCCAGCAGTATCAGGACTACATGAAGACAGCCAAGCCTTCAACCGATGCGGTTAACACCGCCATGGTGAAGCGGGTGGGCCAACGTCTGGCATCAGCCGTGACCACTTACCTTCAGCGCAACGGAATGGGGGATGAGGTGAAGAACTACCAGTGGGAGTTCAATCTGGTTCAGAACAAGCAGGTGAATGCGTTCTGCATGCCTGGCGGTAAGATTGTGGTGTATGAGGGCATCCTCCCTGTCACAAAGGACGAGGCATCGCTTGCCATCGTGCTGGGACATGAGATTGCCCACGCAGTGGCCAAACACTCTGCTGAGCGTTTGAGCAACTCCTACCGTCAGCAGTATGGCATGCAGATACTCGGTGGCGTGGCTCAGGCGGCAGGTGTGGATGCCGGACTTCAGCAGTTGGGCACCAGTGTGCTGGGTGTAGGCGCTCAGGCTTGGTCTTCCGGCTTCTCCCGCAGTCAGGAAAGCGAGGCCGACCACATCGGATTGATTTTTGCCGCCATGGCCGGCTACGACCCTCGCGTGGCAGTGACCTTCTGGCAGCGGATGGCCTCCGTGTCGTCAGGCAGCTCATCAATCTTCAGCGACCATCCATCTGATGCCAAGCGTGTGAAACAGATTCAGAACTGGTTGCCTGAAGCATTGAAATACTATCAAGGAAAATAAATATCGGCTTTCTGTTGACAATGAAGCGATGAAGCAGATTCTGAAAGTCGACTCCCCTAATGATTATGCCCGCTATGTGGGTGCGCCCTTGCTGCACCCTCTGGTGGGCATTATTCATTATGATGAACTTACTTCCCTCCGCAGCAGTATGAACAGCTATGGTGTGTATGGGTTGTTCATCCAGCGTGCTTTTCCCAAACAGTTGTCGTATGGCACGAAAACGATGCAGGCCAGCGATGGCTCCATCATTGCTGTGGCTCCTGGTCAGCAAGGAGGACGGGAGGACGACGGCGAGCAGCTTGAATTGAGCGGATGGGTGGTGATGTGGTCGCCTGAATTGCTTCACAACACCCAACTTGGAACTGTGATCAAGGACTACCGCTTCTTCTCCTATTTTGTGACGGAATCGCTACGGATGGAGCCTGAGGAATGGCAGTCCATCACCCGGTTGGTGGAGATGCTGCGTGAGGAGTTGGTGCATCATTCCGACTCCCCGGAATTGCGAGAGGTTATCCTGAGCTATCTGAGGCTCATCTTGGATTATTGCAACCGCATTTACCTTCGTCAGCTTTCTCCCGACATCAATCCTTCAGACGACATCCTCAAGCGTTTCGACGCCTTGCTTGAACGCTATTTTCTGGAAGGCAGGCAGTTGGAGCAGGGGCTGCCCACCGTGGCATATTGTGCTTCTGAACTGGCCTATTCTTCTGGCTATTTCGGCGATTTGATTCATCAGGCCACGGGCAGGACCGCCATCAACCACATTCACACCTATGTGGTCAACCAAGGCAAGAACTTGCTGATGCACGGACACAACATCAGTGAAACTTCCCGGCTTTTGGGATTTGATTACCCTCACCACTTCACGCGTCTGTTCAAGAAAGTAACGGGTATGCCCCCAACAGCATATATTGATAGGAAAAACGGTGTTTTTTCAAAAAAATGACTCTTTCTCGTAAAACTTTTGTAACTTTGCAGTTCATTCGTACAACTGCAGGTTACCGGTGCAAGATTGACTTCCGGTAGCCCATAATTTATTATGATATGGAACATTTGATTCCCTCTTGGATGTTGATTCCTTTTGTGGTGCAGCTGCTGTGCATCGCAATCCTCCCACTGACGAAAGTGGGAGAGTGGTGGGAAGAAAACAAGCACAAACTCTATGTGTCCCTGTTGCTTGGTCTTCCCGTGGGTATTTGGCTCTGTGTGAACGGGATGTCGGAAGAGCTGACCCACCAGATGGTTTATGACTATGTGCCGTTCATCCTCCTGCTGATGGCGTTGTTTGTCACTACGGGCGGAATTTGTATCAAAGGCGATATGCGAGCCACTCCAACCACCAACACCATCATCATGGCCATTGGATGGGTGCTGGCTTCATTCATGGGTACGACGGGAGCTGCGATGCTGCTCATCCGACTGCTGCTGCAGACCATCAGTCAGAGGCAGTATAAAGTGCACACCATCATGTTCTTTATCGCCATTGTGGCGAACTGCGGCGGTTTGCTTACCCCGCTTGGCGACCCTCCATTGTTCCTCTTGTTCCAGAAGGGCGTGCCGTTCGGCTGGTTCATGCAGAACATGATTCCAGAGTGGGCGGTCACGGGGCTGCTGCTGTTGGGAATCTACTGGGTCATCGACTCCTATTATTACCGAAAGGAGCCTTGGCACCTGCTTTCCGCCGATGCGCGTGAGCAGGTGAAGGTGACGGCGCGTGGTCTGATCAATGTCTTCTGGCTGCTTTGTGTGATTGCCAGCACCATGTTCATCAACTCCACCTACATCCCTGCCATGGGCGAGGAGGGTGCTCCTTGGTACCTCAAACTGCTGCGCGAGTGGGTATTCGTGGTCATCATCATCCTGTCGATGCTCACCACCAAGCGTGAGGTGCGCAAGGACAATGAGTTTTCTTGGACTCCAATCCTCGAGGTGGCATGTGTGTTCCTCGGCATATTCGCCACGATGACCCCTGCGCTGATGTTCCTTCAGCAGAATCCGCTCCCAATCACGGAGCCTTGGCAGTTCGTCTATTCCACCGGCTCACTCTCCGCCTTCCTCGACAATGCGCCTACTGCCATGGTGTTCCATGCCACGGCATCCACACTGCCTGTTGAGGGTGCTGCGGTGGCAGGTATCAGCTCGGTGCTGATGAAGGCCATCTGTATGGGGGCCGTGTTCTTCGGTGCGATGACCTACATCGGCAATGGCCCGAACTTCATGGTGAAGAGCATCGCTGAGCAGAGTGGCGTGAAGATGCCGTCGTTCTTTGGCTATATGCTGCGCTTCTCGCTCATCATCCTCCTGCCGGTGTTCATCATCGTGCAGTTGCTGTTCATTTGACCAACTTCTGCTATCTGCAGTTTTTTGATATGCGATTACAATATCCCGCCGGAATGATTCTGGTGGGATATTTCTTTTCTGGGTGGTTCTAAAAATTAGGTCGGATTGATTTTTGAATTGA
>OMUD01000142.1 GCA_900314125.1 uncultured Prevotellaceae bacterium
TCAATTAATCATTTAGGATTTTTTAACAATCTTTCCATGTTATTGAAAGGTGTTTTACTAGATAGCTTTCCAGCAAAAAAAATGAAAAAATGGAAAAAAGCTATGTAAGGGTCGTTTACGACAGAAGAAAGCGAGCAGACGTAACAGGTATGGGGAAAATAGAATTACAGATATATTTTCGTAAAGGGGAGCGGAAATATATCAGCATCAATGAGTGCAACCCCATAGCTTGGCGTAAGTATCAGAAGAGTGATGAATTCATCAATGAAGTGAATATCTACAAGAAAATAATCGCAAGGATGATTGATGACGGTGAAGAATTGACAATAGACAATTTCAGCACTCATCTTGGTCAAGACCCATCTGAGAAAGAGAAAAAGAGTGCCTTAAAAAAATACTCTAAATCTGAGAGTTTTATTGACTTCATGCGTGAATGCATACGTAAGGAGCATTTCTCGAAAGGTACGAATGCAAGAAAGAAAGTCACTATAGAAGCCATGCTCCGTTATGGCAAGATAAGCAGATTTGAGGATTTGACCGAGAAGAATGTGAAAGGATTTGATGATTTCCTGCGAGGAGAATGCAGCCGCGAGACAACGACTTTGTACAATTATCACAAAATTATCAAGAAGTACACACACATGGCCTTGCAGTTGCGCTACATCAGCTATGACCCATACGACAGTCCGGTTTGTCATTTCGGAAGAGGCAAGCATAAGGAGAGAAAGCCGTTAAATGAGGAAGAGTTAGTTTTTTTGCGCAACATGGATTTGCCAAAGAAAGAAGAGCGTGTCCGTGACCTGTTTGTTTTCTGTGCTTATACAGGATTAGCTTATATAGATTCTCAGATGTTTGATTATAAAACGATGACAGAGAAATGTAAGGATTTCATATATATCGATGGCAAGCGGGTGAAGACAGGGAACACCTATTTCACACCAATATTACCGCCAGCGCTGGAAATTCTGAAGAAGTATGACTATAAGCTGCCGCACATCACCAACCAAAAGGCCAATGACTATCTTCATGTCATAGAAAGCCGTTGCAATTTCAACAAGCCCTTGACCACACATGTAGCCAGGCATAGTTTCGCTACCTTATGTCTTTCATACGACATACCAATTGAGAATGTGGCCAGAATGATGGGCCATTCCGATATCAAGACCACTCAAATATATGCTAAAATATCAAAATCCACAATCGAGAGGCATACTGAGTCGCTTGTAAATAAAATAAAGTGATACTATTCTACGATCCTGTATGCATCCATCTTCAATAATTGCGACATTCCCGATTCCGCCGAGAATGTCGCAGTTATTTTCTCAGCGAGATATTTCTTTCCGTGGATGAGGAAGATGGAGCGGACGTCAGGTATTGAATCGGCCAAGAACTGGAAGGTATATTTCCGTGATTGGTCGATATGATTTGTAGAAGTCCGCTTTTCATTGGCGTACTTTCCTGTAAGCCGCATAGAATAGTTGTATGTCCGCCACGAACCATTTCTTATTTCCACTGGGTCGATGATTGGATGTGGCATCTGAGGATACCAGTTGAGCCATGCTCCGTTCCAAAATCCCACATACAACCTATCTATATATTCCTCTTTTTTCTCCTTCTCACCAGCTTTGAGCGTATTGACTGCTTGGGTCTGGTTGGCATCCTCTTCCGTGTCATCACCATACGTTCCACATTCCAGAAATACCATATCTCCGTTAGTAGGGTCTGTCTGATCAATGCAGACAGGCACAATGCCCAGCTCCGTTTTATCCGCATCCTCACGTTCATCGAATAATAAATGGCTGAACATATTCACTGGCTGGATATGGAGATTGTGCGACACCCCAGAATGGCTTTCATATATATTATAGCAGTTAAGTACAAAATAAGTTTCAGATTCTTTACAATAATGAAGTGACTTATAGTATCTATGCGTGTAATCCCCTTCATTCCACAAAAATCCATTCAATCCGTTGAGCATCTCAGCCATGGTGTTCCATGTAACCACCCTCATTTGTTTGAGTGCCCAAGGACAGCAGTAGAACTTCCACATCTGATGATCACAATCTTGGTATGTCAGATTTCTCTGTTCCATATATGTGTTGTCTGATTCCTTTTTATCCGTAACCTCGATTGTATGCGTGTCCGTTACCTTTTCCAGCTCTATTGTCTGCTGCCTGCGTAGTATATCCTTATTAAAAGAGAACGAGATATGCTTAGCTGTCTCATCGATATCGAACTGACCGCACATGAAGAGCTCCAATTGTTCCATGAACTCCGTTACTGTCCAGTGCGGTAGAGCGAAGTTCATATTTTCCAATTCCCATGGGATTGGCAACGCATTACAGACAATGCAATCCACGAACTGTGAATTTTCTATAGCTTCCAAATCATAGGAGTACCCCACCCCTTGCAAAACCTTACGGATAAGCTCTATAAGGAAAGGAAATCCGACCAGAGTAGGATTCTCATTTTTCCATATCAGCGTGCCCGTTCCATCCCTTGTTGTATGTTGCATTTCGTTTTGGATGTTGCCCGATGTGTTATTTACCCATGGAAGATATACAAATCCATAGTAATTTGTCTGCTTTTGTTGTTGGTAAGACCTCATATATATATTCGCACTTAGAGAGGAATCCGCTTGAATCCAAGCCGATGGCATAGGGATTTCATTGATATATATATCATCAAACGAGAAATAGAAATTACGTTTTGAGCGTCCTTCGAGAAACTGCACCTTGACTTCCGTATCGGAGAGCTCGACGATGGACACCGCCCCTGACTTATGGAAGTTGCGGTCGTGTATCTCGCAGTCCAGGACAGTGTCCGTGAAATCGCAATCTTTTCTATAAAGATGTCCGAAGATGGCTATATTCTGAGGGCAGCCTTTCAGCGGAAAAGAAATTGAGAGTGAATAACTGTCCGCTCCCGTGAAGAAGGAGTTCTCCGATATGAAGTCAAACGATGTACCCTGCTTGATGACTGCCGGCTGATGATTGATGAGAATTACCATAAAAACGCTACTTCTGTTTGTGCAAAAGTAGCGTTTTATTTATATGTCCAAAAGGACAATTATTGAATCATCACTTTTATAGACTTTCCTCCTATATTAATAATTGCGATATTTCCTTTTTTTAGACATGTTTTAATTACTATATTATCATCTATTGATTTCCCTTCGCCTACTTTTTTGCCGCTTAAATCATATATAGTAATATGCTCATCACCTGCTCCTTTAATGAGCAAATCGCCAACGTTATTTTGGATAAGTATTGGTCTAGTACTAATAAATGTTACAGGAGATGATATTCCTTCTGTTTTAGGATCAACTTCAATCCAACAAAGAGTGGCTTTAGCAACATCAGAATTTGTATAGCCTGATTTAAGAGCATAAACACTAACATTATATGTTACATTCAGTTCTACTTCAGATTCATATCCTTTTTTGATATCAGAATCTTTAATTTCATAAATAAATTCCGCACCTTCCGTATCACTTTCGAAAGATAATTTACCATTATTATAATTTATTCTAGGCTTCTCACATTTGTTTTCGAGTTCTCCTCCATTTTCTATTGAAACTATCTTCCCAAAATCACTCCATGGCTTTGTTGATGTATAATTCGATATTGATGATGTGGGAACATATAATGTTGCAGATTCAATATAACTACCTTCAAATATTGAATAATCACTTGTTGGTATTATTTCCGCATAACAGTATACCTCTTCCATTTTAACACAATTCTGGTATTTGCAAGTGGGTTTATATCAATAACTTGCATGTTAAACGGTAGAAAAGTGATGACACAGGTTCTGACGACATGGAAAAGATAAAGATTTAACATATTTAACTTTTATAAACATGACGCAGGTTCTTCTGCACCATAGTGAAACACTATATTAATGCGTTTACGGTCTCATGTGACTTCTTACGGCTTCTTCTTATCTTTGTTTCTGCCTTTTCTCTTAATTGTAAAGATAAAGGGTGACTTTGTATTGGACTATACATGATATAATACTTGTCTTTCCTAAATGAGATCAGCCCAATACCATACTTTTCGAAAAGATTAATGTGATTAAATGCTTTATCAGCAGTTTCTTCTGGAAGCACGACATATGAGTAATCAGAAAAACTCCTATATCGAAAAGCTTGTATCATAGCCCCTCTCCAATTCTTGAGCTTAAGTTCGAAGGAGACGACCTTTATGCCTGTATCAAGTTTTGAGAAGCACACGTAATCAGGGATGCCAAAGAGTCCTTGCCATTCCTTAAAATATGTATTGCCTATTGTAGATTTGATATATTTCTCAAAATCAACAGACATTAAATCTTCTGATGTGTACATTATAGTGTTTTTTTATATGCATTTAACACATTATACCAAATTGGAAGATGAGAACCATCACTATCTCCATCAAGAAGTACAGAATCTTCAATAATCTTATAGTTTGACACTGCTGTTTTTATCACATCCTTCAGATATTCAATACGTGTGAGCTGATCATTTGGCAGAGATTTAATCTGTCTTGTGAACACTTCAAAATAATGTTTGTATATCTCAGACTTTGCAAAATGCCAACTATAAGGTTGACCTCTGAACTCGCCCAAGCTAAACATAAGAGGCTTATACTGAGTATCATCAAAAAACTTGTCGTAGTCACTAACAAGGGACTTCATGGATTCTATGTAATTATAATCCATCCATTGCAACAACTTGGAACTATATAATCTTGCGTTTGGAGCCCTCATTTGTTTACCTTCAGTTGTCTCAAAACGAGAGATCTTGAACATTCTCAAGTTCTCATAGGAACCAATAGTTACAGAGTCAGGCATTGCAGCACTAAATAATAAACCCTCAGTATTGCAATAACCTATATGAACTTCGAGTTCGTTTTTTTTGAGAATGTCGATAAAGAACATTACATTCTTCAAATATTCAAAATCTTTTATCTGTTTTGAATTGTAATTGTTTTCAAAGATTAAATAAAAGCCTGTTATTTCTGAAAAACTTGTCATCCAGTTCAGCAATTCGTCACGCTTTGCTTCATCTTCTATCATAATTTGTTTCACAAGAACAGTCAAGAGAAAAGGTTTTGTGATACTTTTCTTTGCCTTATTGTCCAAAAAAGGGTACACAAAGTTTTCGGATAGATTCTCCAAATACCTAGTTGGCAAAGCATCTACGTAACGAGTTGGTATAACAATATATCTAAAATCTGCATTTAACTGATAATCGACACATAGCTCTGCCAATTGGTCATTATTTACATCCAAATCTACAGTAGAAAAATCACTCTTTATGTTGCCTGGAAAGAATGGATAAGTGACATTAGATGATTTTTCAATGTTCAATAGATAAAACTGAGGATCCAAGAATGATATCTGACGTAAGTCTGCTGGTAAGGCTAACAACTTGTCAGACTCCATATTAATTGGAGAGAAAATCAATCCATCACCGATACCCTCTTTTTGGCAATCAATGTTCCATTTATCGCGGAAACCCATTTGATGAAATACATTCATACGCTTAAAGTGAGTTTATTAGGTTTCGAAGTTGTTTGACTGTACGTGGTCTCATATATGGTTGTACACATAACAAGTGCTTTGCCAATGCTACAACCGATGCATCTTCTGGGATTGTAGAAGTATGAGTAGCATACTTACCTGCCATAAGATTGTCAAATAGCATTCCACTTCCAACAATAGTAGGATCAAAGGGATGGCATTTCAAGTAAAGCTCCAAAGCAATAATACCCAAAGCATAAAAATCAGTTCGAGGATCAATCATAGATTTTTCATTTCGCAACTGTTCGGGAGAAGCATATAAGGGCGTACAAGGACCCATATTCTGAAGTGTATTGGTTATTGATTCCATATCAAGAAATCTTGCTATACCAAAATCTATGATACAAGGAGTTCCATCGGACCGAATTAATATATTCTCAGGCTTAAGATCTCTGTGTACAACATTCTTTGACCAAACAATTTCCAATCCTGCAATTAACTGAAGCAATAAGTCTTTTATCCTGTTCCAGTCATTATAGTTTGACATTACATCTCTCAACGTTTCTCCTTCAATACGCTCCTCTATGACAGTCATAGTCATAGTCTTCATGTCAAAATTCGACCCATAGTTCTTTGGAAAATATGGCGAGTTTAAGCTACATAGAAAATTAACCTCACGCATAATACGCCGCAATGAGGCAGTGCTATTGATTTGCGCATCTTTGATAACGACTCTTAACTTAGGATCATTCTTACATACAGCAGAATAAACGACCTTTTGGCCACCTTTTGCTATCTGCGTATCTATATCAAACTCGTTTCTCTCCATATTTTAAAAATTGAAGATTACATAAATTGATGTCAAATAGATAAGACTTGTTGCCATTTTTTAATGGCGAAATTCCAAACTCACTACAAAACACTTTGCAAAGATACAACTTTTTTTCGAGAATTTGGCATAAAACCACCGTTTTACGCGTAATTTAAGCAAATTTTATCTAAAAACACATCTATTAGAGAGTATAAATTGCGATATTTGAGGATTTTTATGTATCTTTGCAAAGCATTGTGGCGACATGCCATCTTTGCAAGACTTATTGAAACAACGAAGCGTTATGCTCGACTTGCAAAAGGAAACGTGAGAAACTTCCAAGAAAGAACTGCAAGAACGGTGTACGGTTCGCGCTATATAGCGTGGGCTGGTTACTCCTTCTCAGTTCAGGTAATTCTCACGACCTCCTTTTGAAGAAGTGGTATATCAGTGCCACGCTTCTTAACAAACAAAGAGTCCTTAAGGCTGCTGGAGGGCACGTTTTGTAAATATGAAAAAAATATTATTGTTGTCAGTAATCTTGTATGCGTCCAATGTTTGGGCCTATGATTTTGAAGTTGATGGAATCTATTATGGCCTTGAAACTTCTTCAATGACTGTTTATGTAACGGGCGCGACATGGCAGGGCGGAGGTTATTCTGGTGATATTGTTATTCCATCAAAGGTTACCTATAACACCAAAGAGTTAGATGTCACTTCTATAGGATATAAAGCTTGGGAACTATATACCTGTTGTCCCCGAAATTACTGTCTAGCAATCTTTAACTTTTGTCTAGCTATCCTTAACTAAAATAATTCCTGTTTTACTGGAAAATTACATACCTTTGCAGTACCTTTATGACAAAGGAATAATAACACAGTAAAACGGGAAAAATTATGATAGATTTCACACAGTTCAAATCGGTTATCGCAGTCATCAACCAC
>OMUD01000015.1 GCA_900314125.1 uncultured Prevotellaceae bacterium
TCGAAGGAGTGATGCGGGCATCATGACTGAGAGAACGGGCAAAAAGAGCCCAAAAGATGAAAGGATTACAAACAATCTGGACATATCAAAATGAGGCAACTTATTTTTTTATCGTTACTAAAATGCTCGTAATTTTAGATGGGGAAAAAATAATCTGATTGTTTTGTATTCAGCACGTTTTTTACTATATTTGCAAGTTAATCGGTAATAAAAAACAATTCTGATTGGGAATGGCAAAATACGCTTTGGTCACAGGGGCTTCAAGAGGCATTGGAAGGGCGGTGGCGCTCAAGCTTTCGTTTGTGGGACTGCCTGTGGTCATCAACTATAAATCGAACCGTAAGGCTGCTGAGCAGGTGGCTGAAGAAATCCGCTTGCAGGGTGGAACGGCAGAACTGCTGCCCTTCGACGTGGCGGACAAGCTGGCTGTGGATGAGGCTTTGGACCAATGGGAGCAGCGGCATCCCGACGACTATGTGGCTGTGCTCGTCAATAATGCTGGCATCAGGGCTGACAACGTCATGTTCATGATGGCAGACGAGCAGTGGCATAATGTGGTCAACACCTCGCTTGATGGCTTTTTCTATATCACTCGGCGACTGCTCAAGCACATGATGCCGAGGAAAAGGGGGGGGCGCATTATCAATGTCGCATCACTCTCAGGCGTGAAAGGAATGCCGGGACAGACAAACTACAGCGCAGCCAAAGCAGGACTGATTGGCGCCACAAAGGCGCTGGCACAGGAAGTTGCAGCGAGGGATGTGACAGTCAATGCAGTGGCACCAGGATTCATCGAGACCGACATGACACGCGACCTGCCACAAGAAGAACTGAAAAAAATGGTGCCGGCTCAACGTTTTGGAAAGCCGGAGGAGGTGGCAGCCCTTGTGGCATTCCTTGCTTCTGACGAGGCTGCTTACATCACAGGAGAGGTCATCAATATCAATGGTGGGCTCTATACTTAATTTTTAATGACAAATGCAGAGAAGAGTTGTAATTACAGGCATGGGAATATGGTCTTGCCTGGGAACTGACATAGCAACCGTTAAAGATTCTTTATATCAGGGCAAGTCGGGAATCGGACTTTGCCCTGAGCGTTTGGAATATGGCTACCGTTCGGCTTTGTCCGGAATTGTGGAGGAACCGGTCATCACAAAGCAGATGCTCGACCGCCACACCAGGGCAGGTATGTCAGAAGAGGCTCGGTATGCCTATATGGCCAGCCGTCAGGCATTCGCACAGGCGGGTATCAACGATGACTATCTACGAGCTAACGAGGTGGGCTGTATTTTTGGCAATGACTCATCGGCCAAGCCTGTGATTGAGGCATCGAAAATCATGGATGAAAAACACGATTCCGCCATGCTCGGCTACGGTATTATCTTCCAATCCATGAATTCCACTGTGAACATGAACCTCAGCACCATCTTCCATCTGAGAGGTGTGAATTTCACAGTCAGCGCTGCCTGTGCGAGCGGAAGCCATTCCATCGGATTGGGATATATGCTCATCAGGCAGGGATTGCAGGATATGGTGTTGTGTGGAGGCGCACAGGAGACCAACTTCTATTCCATGGCATCGTTTGATGCACTCGGTGCCTTTTCTGTGAGGATGGACGAGCCAGAGAAGGCAAGCCGGCCTTTCGACAGAGACCGCGACGGACTTGTGCCGAGCGGAGGGGCAGCTGCACTCGTGCTGGAGGATTATGACCATGCTGTGGCGAGGGGAGCCAACATCCTGGCAGAAGTGATAGGATATGGATTTTCCAGCAATGGAGGCGGCATATCGGAACCGAGCGATGAGGGAAGCGTGATTGCCATGAGCCGTGCTGTGAAGGATGCCGGAGTGGAACTCGACGACATTGATTATATCAATGCCCATGCCACATCCACTAAGCAGGGCGACATGTATGAGGCCATCGCACTTGAACGTATGTTCAAGGGGCAACGGGCGCTCATCAGTTCCACCAAGTCAATGACGGGACATGAGTGCTGGATGGCAGGAGCAAGCGAGGTGGTTTACTCACTCATCATGATGCATAACCATTTTGTGGCACCGAACATCAACCTTGAAAATCCGGATGAACATGCGGAGAAACTCAACCTTACAGCAAAAACCGTCGATATGGACGTGAACGTTGTGCTGAGCAACTCTTTCGGGTTTGGGGGAACGAACTCAGCCTTGGTGTTGCGGAAATACTGAAGCAGTGAATAAGTCTCTGACCGTCAATTGTTTGATTTTTGTTTTTAACTATGAACCTTAGCGAGGAATTACAGAAAAAATATACAAAAGAACCCCTTACTGCACGTGAGGCGCAGCGACTGGCTGAATTTATTGCATGGGGGCCTGCCGTCTTTCAAGCATCAAGGCTGATGGTGAAGTTCGGAATACTGGAACTGCTGCGCAACTCCGATGATGGAATGACGCGTGAGGAACTGTGCAAGCAGACTGGACTGACGGACTATGCCATGAAATGTCTGCTTGAGGCATCCCTGTGTATTGGAACTGTTCTTGTGGATACAGAGACAGAGCGTTACACGCTGTCGAAGACGGGATGGTTTCTGCTCAATGATCCAGCCACACGTGTGAACCTTGATTTCAACCATGATGTGAATTACGAAGGGTGGTTCAGGCTGGAGGAATCCTTGAAAAATGGAAAACCGGAGGGACTCCGCCATTTCGGGCCATGGAAGACTGTTTATGAGGGCCTTTCACAACTACCTGAGCAAGTTCAGGAAAGTTGGTTCGCTTTTGACCATTTCTACAGCGATTCTTCTTTTCCGCAAGCACTCGACATCGTGTTCCGACAGCATCAGGTAAGGAGCCTCTATGATGTGGGCGGCAACACGGGAAAATGGGCGCTGAAATGCGTGGAGACAGACAAAGAGGTGGAAGTGACGGTGCTTGACCTCCCGCAGCAGATTGATATGATGCGGCGGTTTGTAAAAGGAAAACCTGGAGCTGAACGGATTAAAGGTTATGCCATCAACCTCTTGGATGTTAATGCCCTCTTTCCGCAACGCGAAGGAGGACTTGACGCAATCTGGATGAGCCAGTTTCTCGACTGCTTCAGTATGGACGAAATTGTGAATATCCTCACTCGTGCGAAAGCGGCTATGACCAGCAATACACGCCTGTTCATCATGGAAACGCTGTGGGACAGGCAGCGCTTTGAGCCGGCAGCTTTCTGCCTGACCATGACCAGCCTCTATTTTACTGCTATCGCCAATGGAAACTCAAAAATGTACAACACTGAGGATATGCAGGCTTGTGTGGAAAAGGCAGGATTACGTGTGGAACGTATTTTCGACCATCTGGGGCAAGGACATTCCATTCTGGTCTGCAGACTGAAGGATTGACATTGTACACAGCTTTGACCATAGATATTGCAAATTAAAAAAACAAAACTATAACAATTTCAAAACATGACAAGACAAGAAATTGAAGAAAAAGTCAGGAATTTCCTGATTGAAGACCTCGAAATCGATGAGGAGAAAATTGCTGACGATGCCAAACTGAAGGACGACATGGGGATTGACAGTCTCGACTTCGTGGACATCGTAGTGATTGTGGAGAAGAACTTCGGATTTAAAATCAAGCCTGAAGAGATGGCAGGTGTGACAACGCTTCGCCAGTTCTGCGACTATATCGAGAGCAAGGTTGGCTGACAAACGGCATCGGAATGGGTGAAAAGCAGTGGAAGGGGACGACCTATGGAGGAAACAGGCTGCACAGAAGTCTGATTATGGCGCTGAAGGTGCTGGATGTGAGGCTGATTTACGTGTTTTCCTCACTATTTGTGGTTCCCGTGTGCATGATAGTCAATCACCGCAATACTGCCATCATTTACCGATACCTTCATCACCGCCAAGGGTTCAACACCCTTAAGGCGATGTGGAAAACCTACATGAATCATTGCCTCTTCGGACAGGTGGTTATTGACCGCTTTGCCATGTATGCAGGCAAGAAGTTTCAGGTGGAGACTGAAGGATACGAACATTTCACCCGTCTTGCCAGTCTGCCAGAAGGATTCGTGCAGTTGAGTGCTCATGTGGGCAATTACGAGTTGGCTGGTTACACCTTGGTGGCCGACAACAAACCTTTCAACGCATTGGTCTTCTCCAAAGAGAAGCAGTCGGTGATGGTGAACCGCAACAAGATGTTTCAAGGAACCAACATCAAGATGATTCCTATTGCCGACGACATGAGCCATGTGTTCCTAATAGATCAGGCCCTGTCGCAAGGAGAGACCGTCAGCATGCCGGCTGACCGTATCAACGGGTCAGAAAAGTTTATCTCAAAGACCTTCCTTGGCAAAGAGGCGCGGTTCCCGGCAGGTCCCTTCAGGGTGGCTGTTATGAGAGGACTCGACGTGCTCGCAGTCAATGTGATGAAGATTGGGGCTAAGTGTTATAAAATCATCATCACCCCGCTCCATTACGACAAGACCGCAACACGCCAACGGCAGACCGATATGCTTGCTGATGCCTACGTGGCTGAACTGGAGAAGGTGCTCAGATGCTATCCTACGCAGTGGTATAATTATTTCGAGTTTTGGAATGAAACTAATTGACTATACACAGCCCTCGGAGGCATTTCTCCGCAGTATTGACATTCATGAGTTGTTGCCTCAGCAGGAACCGTTCGTGATGGTGGGCAGGCTCGTTGCTTTCGATAGAAAACGCACGGTTACACAGACTGAAGTCAAGTCTGACAATCTCTTTCTTGAGAAAGACGGACTTTCTGTGCCTGGATTGATGGAGAACATCGCGCAGACCTGCGCGGCGCGGATTGGGTATGTCAATAAATACATTCTTCAGAAAGGCATTCAGATTGGCTTTATTGGTGCGGTGAGGAACATGGAGGTCCATTCGCTGCCACAACTTGGCGACATCCTGGAAACTACCGTAGATGTGCGTGAGGAGGTCTTCGGAATGACACTTGCGGATGCTTTCATCAGGTGTGGTGGTGAGCTGATGGCGAAGACCGAGATGAAAATCGCAGTCAAGGACAGGTGAGACTTGAAGCTTTCTTAAAGTGAGTGACAATGGAATTGAAATCATCAAAACATATTGATATCAGATTCAGCGAGGTAGACTCGATGAACGTGGTATGGCATGGGTCCTATCCTCTTTATTTTGAGGATGCCCGTGAGCAGTTTGGTGCTGATTACGACCTGGGTTACATGAAGTTTGTGGATGAGGGATTCTATGCGCCGTTGGTGGAGCTGACCTTTCATTACAAGTTGCCGCTGCGTTATGGGATGAAACCGAGAGTTGACATTTTCTACCGCCCTACGGAGGCGGCGAAAATTGTGTTCGACTACGAAATCCACGATGCTGACGACAATTCGCTCATCGCCACAGGACATTCTGTCCAGGTATTTATGGATAAGAACTACCAGTTGATTTGGGACAATCCTGAGTTTTATCAAAAGTGGAAGGAACGCTGGAACGTGTTTGATAAATAACGAACTGCAGTGACGGGAAGGTGTGCCAACCCATAAAAAGCATTAAGAAGTGGTATATAAGATAGCAGACAATATCATTTCGCCCATTGGAATGACTACGGCGGAGAATCTCCAGGCTTTGAAGGCTGGAGTTTCTGCCCTGTGCCTGCATGAAGGAAAGTGGGGAATGCCTGAACCATTCACAGCTTCCCTTTTCTCTGATACCCAGCAATCCGCTTTCTTGAAGCCGGGAATGTCGAGATTCGCATCTCTGGTAACCACTTCTGTCACGAAAGCCCTTGAAACCGCTGATTTCGACTGGAAGGGGGATGATGTGATTCTCATCATCAGCACCACCAAAGGAAATGTGGAGGGAATGCAAGGGCTGACAGGAAATGATGCGGAAGTGAGCCTGGCAGACAGTGCGAATGCGGTGGCTAGAGCTTTGGAATTTAAGAACAGCCCTGTCACAGTCTGCAATGCATGCATCTCGGGTGTCTCTGCCATTGCTTTGGCTTACAGGTTATTGCAGTCTGGATTGTATCGTTATGCCGTGGTTTGTGGGGCTGACGTGTTGAACACATTCGTCGTGTCTGGCTTCCAGTCGCTCAAAGCAATGAGTGTGGGAAGTTGCAGACCTTTCGATATGGAACGGACAGGACTGAATTTGGGAGAGGCAGCTGCCACCATGGTGCTGTCAACACAACCAACTGAAGCTGCAAACCCAGATGACTGCTGGAGAATAGAGGCTGTGGCAGTGAGGAACGACGCTTTCCATCTCAGCACACCATCCAAGAATGCGGAAGGGGCATATAGAACTCTCAAGAAGGTGCTGGAAGGACGCAATATTGAGGACTTGGCGCTCGTCAATGTGCATGGGACAGCCACCATGTTCAACGATCAGATGGAGTCGGTGGCTGTGGAGCGTGCTGGACTTTCACAAATACCGGCCAATGCGCTCAAAGGCTTTTATGGTCATACACTCGGAGCGGCGGGAGTGTTGGAGACGGTCATCAACATGGCTGCACTCGATGAAGGGCTTATCCTGCCAACCCGGGGATTCGATGAATTGGGGGTGTCAGGAAAAATCAACATCGCTGCTTCTGCATCTCATTCAGAAAAGAAGGCGTTCGTGAAGATGATCTCGGGTTTTGGAGGAGGTAATGCTGCCATCTGGGCCGACAAAAAGGCAGACTGGGTTCAAATGCCGTTGTGTAAGCCTTTCCTTTTGGAGAAAACTCACCATGTGCACATCACTCCACAGGAAGTGGTGCTCGACGGTGCGACGCTTGAGGTCATGGAACAGGGAAAGCAGATGCTGACAGAACTATACAAAGGGAGAGTCAGTGATTATCCAAAATTCTATAAGATGGACATGCTCTCCCGCTTGGGGTTCCTTGCGGCAGAATTGTTGCGGCAGGCTGAGAGGACAGAGTCGGAATCTGTGATCCCGAATGACGAAAGGGCTGTCATTCTCTTCAACCATCATGCCTCCATTGATGCTGACCGCAATTATCTGAAGTCGATTGCCGACCCACAGGATTTTTTTCCGAGTCCGTCGGTTTTTGTATATACGCTACCCAACATCGTGACAGGAGAGATTGCCATCCGGCACCATTATCATGGGGAAACGGCACTTTATGTGCTGGATGGGAAGAATCAGAAGCTGATGGAAGCCATCCTGAACGCTACTATGGAGCAAGATTGCATCACAAGTGCCGTGACCGGTTGGCTGGATTATGAGGATGAGGCTCATTTTGAGGCTGATATGTATGTCGTCTGTAGAAAAACAAATACTTCAGACGGTGAATGAAGAATAAATGATAAAGATATTATAAAACTGTTTTTAATGTATGGAAGAACTGATATTGGAACTGAAACAGCAATTGATTGAGGTGCTGAACCTGGAGGAAATGACTCCAGAGGATATTGATGCTGAGGCTCCTCTTTTTGGCGACGGACTGGGGCTGGATTCTATCGACGCCTTGGAAATCATTGTGCTGCTTGAAAAGAAATACGGCATCAAACTGGCTGACCCTTCGCAAGGTAAGGCGATTTTCAGTAGTGTGGCTTCTATTGCTGATTATGTCAGCAAAAACCGTAAGAAATAAATAGCTGTTTGGGGTAAATCCTGATATATCGACAAGGAAAATGAAAGAACAGGACCGGCGGGTGGTCATCACTGGAGAAGGCATTGTGTCTGCCATCGGAAACAACAAGGCAGAGGTGCTGCGGTCACTTCGTGAGAAGCGGAGTGGGATAGGAGAGATGCGTTTTCTCAACTCGGCGCATAAGGAACTGCCTGTGGGTGAGGTGAAAATGTTGGATGAGGAGATGAAGCGATTGCTCGACATCCCACAGTCTAAACTCGTAAGCAGAACCGCCCTGATGGGGATGCTTGCGGTGAGGCAGGCGTTGCATGATGCAGGATTGGCGGACTTCAGAAAGACGGAAACCGCATCTAAGGCCATCCTCGTCTCTGGAACCACAGTCGGGGGAATGGACCTTACGGAAAAGCATTACAAGGAATTGAAAGAGGGTACGGCCGACCCAGAACTGCTGAGTATGCATGATTGTGGCAGTTGCACACGTCAAATCGCAGCCGATTCCAGCTGTTTCTCCGATTCAACCACCATCTCAACTGCTTGCTCATCGGCGGCCAATGCGCTGATTCTCGGGGCTGAACTGATTAAAACTGGACAAGCCGACATTGTGGTGGCGGGAGGAACGGAGGCGCTGACGAAATTTCATCTCAACGGATTCAATTCGTTGATGATTCTTGACCATCAACCTTGCCGTCCGTTTGATGCGGGAAGGGCGGGATTGAACCTTGGAGAGGGGGCCGCATTTGTTGTGATGGAGTCTGAAGCACATGCGCTCCAACGCAAGGCGGACATTCATGCCTGGCTCAGTGGATATGCCAATGCCTGCGATGCGTTCCACCAGACTGCTTCCTCGGAAAATGGCGAGGGAGCATTCCGGGCGATGACGGAAGCGCTGGCGATGGCGGGACTGCAACCGTCTGACATTCAGTATGTGAACGCCCATGGAACAGGAACGCCTAACAACGACCAAAGCGAGAGCAACGCTTTGCTCAGGGTGTTTGGCTCACAAATGCCGATGGTGTCGAGCACAAAGGGATTCACCGGACATGCCACCAGTGCGGCTGGAGGCATTGAGGCGGTGATTTGTCTGCTGGCCATCAGCAACTCTCTGGTGCCGGCCAATTTGGGATGGACCAAAGCCATGGATAGTGGTGTTGTCCCAACTATGGGGGAAGAACACTGCCGACTCACGAATGTGATGACCAATTCGTTTGGATTCGGAGGTAACGACTCTTCGTTGGTGTTCTCTGCCCAACCTACAGAAAATACAACTGTGGCCCATGCCGGCGACTTGGAGCTCCAGGTGCTGGCAAAAGTGGAAATCAACAGTGTGGAAGAACTCCCTGGTATTGCTGAGTTTGTCAAACCACTTGAAGCCAGGCGTATGGGAAAGCTGATGAAGAGTTCGTTGCTTTCTTCTCTCAAGGCATTGAAAGAGGCGGGGATTGAGTGCCCCGATGCGGTGGTCACAGCCACGGCATACGGATGCTTGGAATACAGCGAGAAATTGCTGGAGCAGATGGAAGAGGAGGGGGAGGCTTCGTTGAAACCTACCTTCTTCATGCAAAGCACACATAACACTGTTGGGAGCAACATCGCCATCAAGACCGGCTGCCACGGATATAACGTGACCTACACGCATGGTGAACAGTCGATGAGATGGGCTTTGAGAGATGCGGAACTGCTGCTGAAAAGCGGGAAATGCAAGACTGTGTTGGTGGGATGCCATGAGGAGACCACTCCACTGTTCCGGCAGTTGATGGAGAATGCCGGCATACATCTTGATTACGAGGTCAAATCTGTAGCTATGGTTTTGTCATGTGGAAAATAATATTCTTCTCTGTGTTGCAGAGTGCGCTGCTCTGCGCTGGACAGGTGTTCCTGAAATTTGCCATGATGAAGATGCCTAAGTTCGCATGGACAAAGGACTTCTGGGTCTCACTGTTGCTCAACTGGCAGTTTGCGCTGTGCGGTATATGCTTCGGAGCGGCATCGGTGCTGTGGATGTACATTGTGAAGGTGTTCCCTTTCAGCAAGGCTTACCCGATGATCAGCATCAGCTATGTGTTTGGCATGATTGCGGCCATCGTCTTCTTCCATGAACAGGTGTCGCCGATGAAATGGGTGGGGGTGGCGTTCATCATGGCTGGATGTTTCCTCATCGCCAAATAGACAACAGATATGTGGTTTTGCTTTTTATGAAAATAATGATGATATGAGAAATAAACTGATATTGTTTTGTGGAATGATGTGTCTGGCACTCACGCTCTCTGCCCAGACACAAAGCAAGGAAGCCATCCGGGCGAAAATCAACAAGGCGGCGCAGGAAATGCGGACCATGCAGTGTGATTTCACCCAGACCAAATATTCCAAGATGCTCAACGACCAGATGGTGTCGAAGGGACGGATGTGCTACAAGCAGAAGAACATGCTCAGGTGGGAGTATGTCTCGCCCTACACCTACACTTTCATCTTGAACGACACTCAAGTGCTGCTGAAAAACGAACACCGCAATGATATCATCGACACCAAGCAGAACAAGATGTTCAAGGAAATTGCGAGGATTATGATGAACAGCGTGATAGGAAAATGTCTCGACGATAAAGAATACAAAGTGGAGCTGGTCCCTGAGGCTGGGGAATGGGTGGCAAGACTCACGCCCCTGAAAAAAAATATGAAGCAGATGTTCCAGAAAATCATCCTCCATTTCGACATGAAGAAAGCATGGGTGACGAAGGTGGAGCTGCAGGAGAAAAAAGGCGACAGAACCGTAATTGTGTTGAAAAATGTGAGGACGAACCATGAGATCGACAATAAGATGTTTTCTGTGCGTTAGCACCCTGATATTCTTGCTCAATATTGCAACCTTGTCAGCCCAGAGCCTGCTGCCTGAGCAGGAAGGGCAACGGGCGAGGTTTTCCGCGTATATCGAGATACGTGATGCCTATCTGAGCGGTGGATGCATGCTGCTGAACGACGGAAACCTGCTCAAGGGAGCCGTGTTCAATGATTTCGGAATTTCCTATTTCGATTTCTCCTATCACTTCCTGAAAGATAAGGTGAAACTCCACGACGTGCAGAAAATGATGAACAAATGGTACCTGAAGAAAATCCTGAAAAAGGACTTGAAGGCGCTGATCCACAATATGAGGGAGGGGCTGCCTGAGTACCGTGATGAGAAATACAGACTCTATTTTAAATTAACTCCAATCCCTGAAAGCGAGACTGAAGATGCTGACATTGAAGAATGACTTTTACAAAGTGACTGCTCAGGTGGAAGAGGGTGGACTGCCACGGTTTACAATCAAGTTGAATCCACAGCATTTCATTTTCAAGGCACATTTTCCTGAGGAACCGGTCACGCCAGGGGTGTGTCTGGTGCAGATGGCGAAAGAGTTGGTGGAGACATGGACGAACCGACCGCTGTCCATCACCTATGTGAAGAATGTGAAGTTCCTCGCTGTGGTGTCGCCTGTCGGCACGCCGGAGTTTGATTTCCAAATCAACCGCTTGGCAGAAACGGAAGATGGCCAGGAATTGGCAGTGCAGATGACCGCAACCGCCATGGACAAGACGACTTTGGTGAAACTTTCTTTTGTTTGTCAACCGAATGACCCAACAGCAGGAAAATAACCGCAAGCTATTGCACGACAGAGGAATCTGCGTGATTATCCCGACATACAACAATGCCGGAACCATTGAACGTGTGGTTAGGAAAACTTGCGAATATTGCGATGACGTCATTGTGGTCAACGACGGCAGCACCGACGATACGGAAAAGATTCTAAAAGGCATTGGAAATGTGGAAATCGTTGGATATGAGAAGAATAAGGGGAAAGGATATGCACTGAAGATGGGATTCCGGAGGGCGCGGAAGATGGGTTTTGCCTATGCCATCACCCTCGATGCCGACGGACAGCATTTCCCTGAAGATATTCCCCTCTTTCTTCAAGCCAACCAAAAGCATCCGGGATGTTTGATTGTGGGAAGCCGCAACATGGAAGGGGTGGAACGGAGCAAAGGCAGCAACTTTGCCAACAAATTCTCTGATTTCTGGTTTTGGGTGCAGACGGGACGATGGCTCAGTGATACCCAAACCGGATACAGGCTCTATCCGCTGAAAAAACATTATGGACTTCCAGTGCTGTCTAACAGGTATGAGGCTGAACTGCAGTTGATGGTGTTCGCTTCATGGCATGGGGTCAAGCTGGAGGAAATCCCCGTGAATGTGTATTATCCGCCGAAAGAGGAGCGGGTGAGCCATTTCAGGCCAGGGATTGATTTTGCCCGCATCAGTCTGCTCAACACGGTCTTGTGCGGCTTGGCTTTGATATACGGTCTGCCGCTGAGGATTTTCCGCTTCCTGATGAAGTGGGGCAGGACACTCTATGCAGCGCTGTTTTTCGGCTTTTTCTCTGTCCTTCTGGTCACCCCCATGGTGTGGTGCTATACGAAAATCGGTAAGATGACGGAGAAAAAACGAATGAAAGTCCACCGATTAGTCAATTGGATGGCACGCTTCCTCATGCTCCGTCATGGCATTCCAGGCACGTCATTTTCCTATCAGATGCCAGACAATGTGGATTTCGACAAACCCAAACTTATCATCGCCAACCATCAGTCACATCTCGACTTGGCTTGCCAGCTTATTTTTACACCGAAAATGATTTTTCTGACCAACGGATGGGCATGGAACAACCCGCTCTACCGCACCATCATCCATGCGGCGGAATTTGTGCCGGTCACCGATTCCATCGACAAAATCGTCCCCCATCTGAAATCCCTTGTCGAAAGAGGCTACAGCATTGCGGTCTATCCGGAAGGAACGAGGTCGAAGGACTGCCGCATAGGGCGTTTCCATCAGGGACCATTCTTCCTGGCCGACCACCTGGGACTCGACATCTTGCCTATGTGTATGTATGGTCCAGGGAAAGTGTTGCCTAAAGGGGTGCACCACTTGAATAAATCGCCGCTGTATGTGGAGGTGTGTGATGTCGTAAGTAATGAGGAACTGAAAAAACTGGGAACCTACCGTGAGCAGGCCTCTTGGTTCAGGAAATACTTTATACAAAAATATGAGTCGATTGCAAATCAAATAGAACAGGATGTGTGAGAAGGTGATCATAATCGGAAGTGGGCTGGGCGGACTGGCCTGTGGCGCCATTCTTTCCCGAAACGGCTACGACGTGACGGTGATGGAGCAGGCTGGCCAGATTGGAGGCTGCCTTCAGTGTTTTGTAAGAAAAGGCGCCAAATTCGAGACGGGTATGCATTTCATCGGTAGTGCTGATGAGGGGCAGACCCTCGACCGCCTCATGAAGTTTCTCGGCATCAGGAACGACTTGGTGCTCGACCGGCTCAATCCTGATGCTTACGACATCATTAGCTTGGATGGACAACGCTACTGCATACCTAATGGATTTGAAGCCTTGGTGGACCGACTTTCCTGCTATTTCCCTGACCAGCACCAAAATATACTTGATTATGTGGAACTGGTGAAGGCTGTGAATGAGGCTTCTTCCATGCATTCTCTCCGTTTTGATGACACAGATCGGAAAATGAGCTCGGAATATCTGCTGAAACCGATAGATGAGGTTATCAGACAGAGGGTCACTGATAGCCGGCTGGCCGACGTGTTGGTGGGAAATCTCCCGCTCTATGCTGCAGAGCCAGGCCGAACCCCTTTCTCTACTCATGCCTTTATCATGGATTTCTATAATCAGAGTGCATTCAGAGTGGCTGGAGGAAGTGACCATATTGCCGCAGCATTGAAGAGTGTGATAGAAAGAAATGGAGGAAAGGTGATGGTGAGAAGCAAGGTGACGGAAATCGTGTGTGATGAGAGCAAGGCTGTGGGTGTGACGATCAACGGAACAGACTTTGTGCCTGCTGACTATGTGATTTCTGACGCTCATCCGAAGCGCACCCTTGAACTGCTTGATACTAAATTGATAAGGCCTGTCTTCCGCAAAAGGGTGAATGCCATGAGGCAGGGCATCGGATGTTTTTCTCTTTACATCCATTTCAAGGAAAACGCCGTGCCGTACATGAATTCCAATTTCTATGGCTATGAATACGGAACGCCTTGGAATTGTGAGGATTATGATGGTCAAACCTGGCCAAAAGGTTATCTCTACATGCACCTTTGCCATCAGCCGTCTCCGAAATTCGCAAAAACGGCGGTGGTGCTCACCTATATGAAGATGGACGATGTGGCGCGGTGGATAGGGACCTCACCACTTCATCGAGGAGCGGAATATGAAGAATTGAAACAAAAAAAGGCAGAAAGACTGCTGGATGTCCTCGAACATCAGTTCCCTGGTATCCGCAGCACCATTCAGCATTTCTATACATCCACACCGCTCACTTATCTTGACTACACAGGAACGGACCAAGGATCCATGTATGGAATAGCCAAGGATGTCACACTTGGCAATGCAGGGAGGGTGCCTCACCGGATGAAAGTACCCAACGTGTTGCAGACTGGGCAGAACATCAATTCGCACGGGATGTTGGGCGTGTTGGTGGGAGCTGTTGTCACCACTGGAGAGCTCATTGACAAGCCGGTGTTGTACAAACAGATTATTGAGGCATGAGCATGGAAAAGTCTGTCATTATCATAGGAGGCGGATTGGGTGGCCTGTTTTGCGGGGCTTTCCTTGCCAAAGAAGGGCTGAGAGTGACGGTTCTCGAGAAGAATGCCACTATCGGGGGCGGACTCCAGACTTTCGCACGCGAGGGTGTGGAGTTCGACACCGGCATGCACACCGTAGTGGGTATGCGTGAAGGTGGAACGATTCGCAGGCTGTGCCAATATCTTGGAATAGATGATGCGATGCACCTGAGAGATGTGGACGGGCTGTGCTCCGACAAACTCTATTACATGGAGGACCATTCTGTTTTTGAAATCGCCAACACCAGGGAGGGATTCATCAACTCTCTCTCTGCTTATTTCCCAAAGGAAAAAGAGAACCTGAAAAAGTATGTCGATGCCATCTATGAAATGACGAGCCATTTCGACATTCTCCATCTCCGCCGCTCTGAGGGGATGAGTCTGTTTGCCCATTCGGAGGATTTTCTCTTGCCTGCCGATGCTTTCATCAGCCGCTTCACCAGCGACAAGCGGCTGCAGGCGGTTCTTGCCTATCTTTGCCCCCTCTACGGAGGTGTGGGCGATAGGACACCGGCCTATGTGCATGCCATCCTCATGATGCTCTACATTGAGGGGGCAAGCCGGTTTGAGGGAGGAAGCCGACGGTTCGCCGATTTGCTGTGCGACGTCATCTGCAGCCATCAAGGGCTGGTACTCACCAATGAAGAGGTGACGTGGATTGAGGTGAACGACCGCCATGTGGATAAGGTCGTCACCCGCCACGGCAATGAGGAGAAGCACTTCTCTGCCGACTATTACATATCTGCAGTCCATCCTTGTGCCATGCTCGACATCATGCCCGATAATGCTTTTCCACAGTCTTATTCTTCAAGGCTCAGGAGCGTGCCTAATTCCTATTCGGCTTTCTGTATGTTTGCCAAGCTGAAGAAAGATGCATTCCCTTATCTCAACTATTCAGAGTATTTTCTCAACAAATACGACCAGATTTGGGAGTTTGACAATCCACAGTCCAGCTGGCCTATGGGATTCTTGTTGATGACACCACCGCAAATCCATCAAGGCAAATATGCGGAAAAAGCGATCATTACGGCCCCCATGCGCTTTGATGAAGTGAGACGCTGGGAAAACACCAAGGTGGGGCATCGTGGCAAAGATTATGAGGATTGGAAAAA
>OMUD01000161.1 GCA_900314125.1 uncultured Prevotellaceae bacterium
GATTGAGAGACTATTTTGCGAGAAAGTCAGGAGACTTTTGATAGACACGGACATAGTCGATTTCATAACGCATTGGGAAGGCATCGGGTTGTGGTTCGCCCCCATTGATGCCTCCAATAGCGAGGTCGAGCAAAATGTAATGATACTGGTGAAATGGATTGAAACCTTCCCCCGCCCCTTTACCATTGATGGTGTTTTGAATGTTGATATCGTTGAGTACTTCTCCATCGAGTGCCAGCACAATGTGGTTCTCATCCCAATCCATGGTCCAGACATGGAATTTTTCTCCCCAGTAAGGGTCTTTCTGTAGGAAATGGTTGTAATGTATCCGTTTTGAGTTCCAAATGGCATTGAATCGCCTGTCGCTTCCCCAGGCCGCATTGGCAAGGATATGGGGCTGCCCATTGACATGATAGTATTCCATGATGTCGATTTCTCCATTTGAAGGCCATTCCATCTCATTTCCCAATGTCCATATTGCCGGCCAGGAACCGAGAACCGCTGGGATGCGTGCCCTTACCTCCATCCGTCCAAAGCGGAAGGAGAATTTGCCGCGTGTGTTGACGCTGGCAGAGGAATAGCGGGCAAACGGGCGGTTGGTTTTCCAATTCCTGCTTCCTTCCCGGTAGTTGGGGTTTGGGATGGAATCGAGCCTACCCTCCAGCACAAGAACACCCTCCTGCCGGTAAGCATTCTGTTGCTGATACCATTGGTATTCCTCATTTCTGACGAATCCGTGCTCCGCTTTCCAGCGCTCGATGACAAGCGGTCCGTTTCCATCAAACTCGTCGTTCCACACCAGTTTCCAGTCATCATTCGTATTTGTTTGTGCTAAAGCCGAGAAAGAGCAGCATGCTCCAACTAATAAGGCAATAATTTTCCCTTTCATCTTTTTGAATTTTGCGTTATGTTTGCAAAGATATACACAAATTTGGATTTTCAACTACTAATTATTACGAATTTTACGAATTGAGTAATGATTAAACAACGATTAAGCAACGATAAAAAAATAAATTCTACGAAACTTCGATTAAAATTACAAAATATTCGTATATTTGCATAGTAACCTATACATCAAACACAAAGAACTATGATGAAAACATATAGCGAGCAAATAAAAATCGTGGTTGGCGACATCACCACACTTCACACAGATGCCATTGTCAATGCCGCCAACAGGTCTTTGCTCGGAGGTGGCGGTGTGGATGGTGCCATCCACCGCGCTGCAGGAAAGGGATTACTTCAAGAATGCATGACGCTCGGAGGCTGCGAGACAGGTCAGTGCAAAATGACAGATGCCTATAACCTGCCCTGCAAGAAAGTGATTCATGCTGTAGGCCCTGTTTGGCATGGCGGTCATCAGGGAGAGGACAAGCTGCTTGCCTCGTGTTATGACTGTGCCATGAAAATTGCAGAAGAGAACCATCTCTCCAGTATTGCATTCTCATGTATCAGCACTGGAGTTTATGGCTATCCGAAAACTGAAGCTGCCCAGATTGCTCTTCAAACTATCATGTCACATATCAGAAACGGATATGAAGGTGAAGTTGTGATTTGCTGTTTCTGCGAGGAGGATGTGAAATATTACAAGGACTTGCTTTGAGAATGAAAAGCTTGCGTTGCAGGCATGGGGGGATAGATGGATTGGCAACAACCCTGTTGTTGCATGGTTGACTGCTTTTTCTGCTATAATAAACGTTTTGGGCAATTCATCAACCTCTGCCTGCAGTTGGCAGAGGTTTCAGTTTTCTTTAAGGCGTAATTCAAATTTTTTTGGGCACGCGTTTACTAATGCAGCAAGTTTATCAGCAACCGGCGTCCCAGCTTCGTGTTTGTCATTCGCCGGAACCAATTATATTTCCATGTATATCTCCGGTCGGGTAATGGAAACAACCCTTCCCTTCTCAAGTCAGCCACCTGTGTTTCAAGAAAAGTTGTGTCTTTTGTCTTTTTCATTATCTCATAAAGATAATCCATGGTGAGTTGTGCCACTCTTCGCTCCAAAGCGGATTTTTGAGGGTTGTCCAATGTCTTTGAAAGATCGTTATGCTTGAGGATAATATTCTTTTTATCGTTTATCCTCCGAAGAGTTGTTTTTTTATCAGTTCTTGTGGTAATTGAGTCCTCACGTTTACGGTAGAAATAAGCTTTGGTGTCAGTAACAACTATTTTTCTGGCTTTCAGAAGCAGCAATGGAGTGAATTGCTCATCCTCATGATATATCCCGGGGGTGAATCGCAATTCCTCCGTCAACGATTTCATGAAAATGTAGCCGCAAGCGCTCCCTCTGAGATTTTGCTGGAGCATGAGCGCTGTTCCACTTTCAAAAGCCGTGTCGTGGAAGTCTTTGGAGTAAGTAGGTTCGGCGGAATGAGTAAGTCCGAACATGACAACATCGGGAGCCTCCACACGAAGAATTTCAAGGCAATGCGCATAAGAGCGAGGAATCAGTTCGTCATCAGCATCCACAAATTGCAGATAGTTGGCTGATGCATGGTCTATACCGGTGTTGCGTGCCACACTTAGTCCCCCGTTGCTTTGGCGAATGTAGGTAATTTGATTGACAAATCTACTGATCACTGATGTGGGAGGAATATCTGACCCATCATCCACCACGATAATCTCACGCTCCGATTCTTTCAGCGGCAGCCGAATGATGCTTTCCATGCATAGCCGCAACAGTTGTTCCGGAACGTTATATACCGGCACAATAAAACTCACTAATGGGTTCTCACCCCGTGTGACATTGGTTTCTATCTGCATAGCGGTTATTTACGAAACAGGCTATTTTGAGTTCACCATTTCTGATACAAAATTATAAATGAAATTCGATAAATCCAAATTTCTCAATTAGTTTTTAGAGCGCATTTTTTCAACCTCTGCCACCAGTTGGCTGAGGTTTCTGTTTTCTTTGCAGCAAAAATATATGGATGAGGGGATGGATAGATTGCTCTTTGACATTGATGAATGAAGTCAGAAGGGAAGAAAAACAGCATCAGTAAAGGGCTGTGAAACGCCGATAGATCAAGTTGGCAATGACTTCGTACGCTTCTGTTTTGAAATGGATACCGTCGGGAAGCAGGAGCTGTGGAGGCACTTGCCCCACTTTGATGGAATCGGTGTCCTCATCTGATGGTTTCAAATCAGCATACTCCAAACCGTTGATAAGCATGGAATCGCGAAGATTGAGGTAATGCTCACCGAACGCAGCATGAAGCGAATCTTCCATTTCCTTCATCCTGGAAATGGTTTTGATCACTTTGTTGGGTTTATGGAAACTGACTACAACGAAACGGTCTGAACCGCTATAGCGGATCATCGCCTTCAGTTGCCGTATCAAGTCAGCCACATCAGAGAATCCACCATTCTGTCCCATGAAGAAGATGTTCGCATAGCAGTTGCGAAGATGCTGCATGGCATAGGTCACCACTTCCGTTCCAGCTTTGAGCGTGTCGTTCCGGTCTATCGCCTCCACCCGCTCGATGTAATAGTTATATTCATGAAGAAAGCCCTCTGACTCCTTCCAGAAGATTGATTCAGAAGACAACTCATATTCCTCATCTCCGATTCTACAAGGACTGATTTGAGCAGAAGACGCATCATCCCAACCATTCTGCAGCAACGGAGCCACTTTCTTCCCGTTGTAGGAAGATACAAAAGCAGGGACATCGTTATTTCCCACAAATGTCTTGTATGCCTTCTTCCCACTGCGGAAAACGACAACATCATGAGCAAGCCTCATGGGATAAGCACCTTGCCGAGCCATGATTGTGAGGGTGTTTTCTCCCCCAACTCCTGCGTTCACCACTTCGAAGTCATCTCCCAGCAAATCCTGGAAGAACTCCGGATATTTCTTATTACCCTGAAAAAAATGCTTGACGTGGCCTTTGAAATTGTTTTTATAGCCAGGAGAGGTGAGGCTGTCACCCCAACAGACAATTACCTTTCTGTCGTCGTCGCTACACGACAGAAACAAAAACAGTGCTGCACATAGAACAGCAGAGGCGAATATGCCAGCTGACATATTCCACACATAACGAATTACTCTCATGAATTGGCGATTTTATGAGTGTAGAAAAGCAAAAAAACAGGACTTAGCCCCACAAAAAAAAGGAACTGCCTCCGTGCCACACTCATAAGTATCGCCAAACACTTGTATGCTAAACACGAAAAGCAGCTCCTTGAAGGAACTGTCTTCGTGTCCATAACATACGACTAATGAGTTTTTGGCGATTTCATGAGTGTATAGACACGCAATCTTATTTGCAAAGTTATAGAAAAAAAAGGAAAACCACAAAAAGAAAGTGAATTTTATGATTAGCAACAACAGTGTTGTTGCATAGATGACTGCTTTTTTATCCATACAGATGGGTTGCAGGTCGTATTATAAAAAAGATGGAATTAATGATCCCCGATGCTGTCACAGCATCGGGGACCCGACACATACCCCCCTAGGATGGTCTGCAAAACAGATACGAGAATTGCAGCAGGCATGTGTTTCATGTAGTTCTAAAGGGAAATTCTAAATAATGGTTATTTAGAGAAGATGTCCATAAGCTAATCTTTAGAACGATTTTATCTTATGAAAAGCAGCTCACGATATTTCGGCAGCGGCCAGCAGGAGTCATCGACGATAAGTTCAAGTTTGTCGATCTGATACCTGATTTCATCGAACTTCGGCTCCACGGTATCATGGTAGGCAACCGCCTTTTCGTATTCGCAATCAATTTTGTTGGCAAGTTTGCGGGCATTGATCAGCTCCTCCACTTTCTGCTCGATGATGAGGGTGCGTTCAGCGATTTCCTCAATGATCTTGATGTTTCTCGCAGAGAGTTTCTGTGCTTTTTCCTTCGTAAAGATTTCCGCCATGTTCTCCACATTGTTGAGCAGCTGGCTCTGATAAGCCGTAGCCACCGGGATAATGTGGTTCATGGAGAGGTCGCCAAGCACCCTGGCCTCAATCTGCAGTTTCTTGGTGTAGGTTTCCCACTTCACCTCGTTTCTTGCCTCCAGTTCTTTCTTCGTCATGACGCCGAGGGATTCAAACATCTGGATGCTTTGTGGATCGAGATAGCGTTGGAAGATTTCCGGGCAAGATTTCTCCACATCGAGACCTCTCTTTGTGGCCTCCTCCACCCACTCGTCGCTATATCCATTACCGTCGAAACGGATTGGCTTGCAGGTCTTGATATCTTCACGAAGGATATCGATGATAGCATGAAAAGTGGCGCTGTGTTCCGTTCCCTCAAACTTATCTTTTGTCTCCTCAATTCTTGCGTCCACCCTCTTCTTGAAGTCCACAAGAGCTTCCGCCACCGCACTGTTGAGCGTGATCATGGCAGATGCGCAGTTGGCCTCAGAACCGACGGCACGGAATTCAAAACGGTTACCCGTGAAAGCAAACGGTGAAGTTCGGTTACGGTCGGTGTTGTCGATGAGGAGTTCCGGAATTTCCGGGATATCCATTTTCATGCCCTGTTTTCCCGCCATAGAGAGAAGGTTTTCGCGGTCAGCCAGTTCGATGTGGTCGAGGAGTTCCGAAAGCTGCTTGCCGAGGAAAGAAGAGATGATGGCAGGCGGCGCCTCATTGGCTCCAAGACGGTGGGCATTGGTGGCCGACATGATGCTGGCCTTAAGCAATCCATTGTGTTTGTAAACACCCATAAGTGTCTCCACAATGAAGACCGCAAATCTGAGGTTTTGTTCTGGAGTCTTACCCGGTGCATGCAACAACACCCCGTTGTCGGTTGACAGACTCCAGTTGTTGTGTTTTCCACTTCCGTTGATACCATCGAAAGGTTTCTCATGGAGCAGTACACGGAATCCATGCTTACGAGCCACGCGTTTCATGACCGACATGAGCAACATGTTGTGATCGACCGCCAGGTTTGTCTCCTCAAAAATCGGCGCCAGCTCAAACTGGTTAGGTGCCACCTCGTTGTGTCGGGTCTTGCATGGAATGCCGAGTTCAAGCGCCACGATTTCAAGCTCCTTCATGAACGCCGCCACACGTTCCGGGATTGACCCGAAATAGTGGTCGTCCATCTGCTGGTTCTTTGCCGAATCATGTCCCATGAGCGTCCTTCCGGTGAGCAGGAGGTCAGGTCGTGCTGCATAAAGTCCCTCATCAACGAGGAAATACTCCTGCTCCCATCCGAGGTTGCTGGTCACCTTCTTGACGTCCTTATCGAAATAATGGCATACATCGGTAGCCGCCACGTTCACGGCATGGAGTGCCCTGAGGAGTGGAGCCTTGTAGTCGAGAGCCTCACCGCTGTAGGAAATGAACACTGTAGGAATACAGAGCGTGTCGTCGATGATGAACACAGGAGAGGTTGGGTCCCAGGCTGAGTATCCCCTGGCCTCGAAAGTGGACCTGATACCTCCAGAAGGGAAAGAAGACGCATCCGGTTCCTGCTGTACAAGGAGCTTACCGGTAAATTCCTCTACCATACCACCTTTTCCGTCGTGTTCGATAAACGAGTCATGTTTTTCCGCCGTTCCTTCAGTGAGTGGCTGGAACCAATGCGTATAATGAGTGACCCCATTTTCAACCGCCCAAGCCTTCATTCCTTCCGCCACAGCATCAGCCACGCTGCGATCGAGTCTTGCACCGTTGTTGATGACATCCATCATCTTCTCATACACATCTTTAGGAAGATATTTATACATTTTCTCCCTATTGAAGACCTTCTTTGCAAAATACTGAGCAGGTCTTTCCGCAAAAGTTTTCACTTCGAGAGGCTTTTTCTTGAACGCCTCACCAACAACTTGAAATCTTAAAGTTTCCATACAAACTTTTTTTTATTACAGGAACATATTTTTTCTTTAACATCAGATTCCTGTAGGTTAATAATTCTTTATTTCCAATTTTCAATTCTCCGAAGCGCCTCCGCAGTGGACTCATGTGACCCAAAAGCAGTGAACCTGACATATCCTTCACCACTCGGACCGAATCCCACTCCTGGAGTGCAGACCACATTCGCTCCATAAAGCAGCTCATCAAAGAAATGCCAAGAGTCCATTCCTTCAGGAGTCTTCATCCAGATATACGGTGCGTTGATACCGCCATAGACCTGGAATCCGAGTTTTGCGAGCGTGGTTCTCATCTTAGCCGCATTCTGCATATAGTAATCCACCGTGCCCCTCACCTGTTCTTTACCTTCAGGAGAATAGGTAGCCTCCGCTGCTTTTTGTGAGATATAGCTTGTGCCATTGAATTTTGTGCACTGCCTGCGGTTCCACAAGTGGTTGAGGGAAATGCGCTCTCCATTGAGAGTTGCCGCCGTGACCTCTTTCGGCACGATGGTATATCCGCATCTCACTCCAGTGAATCCAGCCGTTTTTGAGAAAGAGCGGAATTCAATGGCACATTTTTTTGCGCCTCTGATCTCATAGATGCTGTGCGGGATGTCTGGGTCAGTGATATAAGCCTGATAGGCAGCGTCATAGAAGATTAAAATATCGTTTTTGAGCGCATAATTCACCCATTTCTTCAATTCCTCCCTTGAGATGACCGTGCCCGTGGGGTTGTTGGGATAGCAGAGATAGATAACATCCACGTGCTGCTGTTCTGGAATCTGGGGAGTGAAGTTGTTCTCAGCCGTGCAAGGCATATATACCACGTTCGACCATTTGCCTTCCTGTAGCACGCCCGCCCTTCCGATCATAACGTTAGAATCGATATAGACAGGATAGATTGGGTCTGTCACCCCTATGGAGTTGTCCCACCTGATGAGCTCCTGGAAATTTCCGGTGTCGGACTTTGCTCCATCATTGACAAAAACCTCATCAATGTCGAGATGTATGCCCCTTGGCCTGAAATCATTCTTAAGAATAGCCTCACGCAGGAAGTCATATCCCTGCTCAGGTCCATATCCTCGGAACGACTCCTTGACCGCCATCTCATCGACCGCCTTGTGCATGGCATCCACCACAGCAGGACAGAGAGGCTGTGTGACATCTCCGATACCCAACGAGATGAGTTTGTTTTTCGGATGCGTCACTTTGAACACATTGACCTTCTTTGCGATATCTGCAAAAAGGTAGTTGTTCGGCAATTTCAAAAAATGTTCGTTAACTAAAGCCATAGCTTCAAATTGTATTTCAACATATTATACTAATCACATATAGATTTCCCCATCAAACACAAATTCGGCAGGTCCGGAGAGGAATACATGATTGTTTTCTTTCCACTCGATATGGAGATTTCCACCGTCCATGATGATGTCTGCCTGGCGCCCGGTTCTTCCCGTCATGGCTGCCGCCACCGCCGTTGCGCAAGCTCCGGTTCCGCATGCCATCGTGATACCGCTGCCCCTTTCCCAGACACGGGTACGGATGGAGCCGTCGGGTTTGACATCGGCAAATTCGATATTGCACCTCTGTGGAAACGCTTCATGGCATTCGAGTCGAGGCCCCATGTCCGCCACCTTGTCCACGTTGTCGGTGAAAATGACATAATGCGGGTTTCCCATAGAGACAAACACTCCGATTTCAGGATCCTCGTCCTTGCAGAAAAGCAGCTTATCCGATATTTTCGGTTCCAACATATCCACGCAGACCGACTCCACCACTCCTGCCGAGACCTTCAGTTCCAGAACCTTTACTCCCGATTTAGTCAGTAGTCTGATGGTGGTCTTATCCGTCAATCCCTTCTCATAGAGATATTTCCCGATGCACCTCGATGCGTTTCCGCACATCAGCGCCTCACTACCGTCGGCATTGAAGATTCGCATGGAGAAATCCGCATCGGCGTCGTCCACCTCATCGATGAGCACCAGTCCGTCAGCTCCAATTCCTTTGTGGCGGTCGCTCCATCTGATGGAAGCCTCCTGCGGGTTGTCGATAGGATATTTCGTGGCATCTACATAAATGTAGTCGTTGCCGCACCCGTGCATTTTAGTAAAAGCAATCCGTTTCATTTAGAGAGGAATTGATGAATTTTCCGTGCCGTTTGTTTTCCACTCGCCATCGCCCTGACCACGAGTGACGCCCCATTGGCCGCATCGCCGCAGACAAACACATTTTCAGGGTATTCGGGATGTTCCGGTTTGAGGAATCCCATTGCAAGCAAAACAAGTTGTGCCTTGATGACTTCAGGCTCTCCTTTCTCCACCATGATTGGTCTGCCTCCATCCGGATTCGGCATCCAGTCGATTTGCTGCACCTTCACACCTGTGAGCATTCCGTCTTTTCCCAGGAACTCCAGAGAGTTGATATTCCATCTTCTTGTGCATCCTTCCTCATGGCTTGATGTGGTTTTGAGCGTGCGAGGGTAATTTGGCCACGGATTCTTAGGATCAACCGGTCCTTCCACCGGCTTCGGCATGATTTCAATCTGAGTGACGCTTTTGCATCCCTGCCTGTGGGCCGTTCCGATGCAGTCACTTCCTGTGTCACCACCCCCGATGACCAACACGTCCTTGCCTTTGGCCGTGATTCTTTGGTCCTTCGTAAATTCCATTCCAGCGAGCACCCTGTTTTGCTGTGCAAGGAGTTCGAGCGCGAAATGAACACCTTTCAATTCCCTTCCTGGAATTTTCAAGTCACGTGCCACCGGTGTGCCCGTGGCCATGACGACGGCATCAAACTGCGCTGCAAATTCTTGATCGCATTCCACCTTCTTTCCAAAGCAGAACTGAATTCCCTCCTGTTGCAACAGGTTCAACCTTCGGTCGATGATAGCCTTGTTGAGTTTGAAATTCGGAATACCATATCTGAGCAGTCCTCCCGCCGCCTCATCCTTCTCGAAGACGGTGACCTCATATCCCATCAGATTCAGTTCATTGGCTGCTGCAAGTCCCGCTGGTCCAGCTCCAATGACAGCGATTTTCTTTCCGTTCCTTACGGGTTTGTGGACTTTGATGTATCCTTCGCGAAAAGCAGCTTCTGTGATTGCCGCCTCATCCTCGCGGTTTGTGGTAGGCTGATGTTGGATCAGGTTGAGCACACACGCCTTCTCGCATAGTGCGGGACAGATTCGTCCGGTGAATTCAGGGAAAGGGTTTGTGGCATTCAGCAGAGCGTATGCCAGTTCCCAATCCCCCTTGTAGAGCGCGTCGTTCCATTCAGGTGGTTTGTTGCCAAGCGGGCAAGCCCAATGGCAGAAAGGCACTCCGCAATCCATGCACCTGGACGCCTGCATTTTCCGTTCTCTGGTGTTGAGCGTCTGCTCCACCTCACCAAAATCGTGTATTCTATCGTGAACAGGCCTGTATCCCGCTTCCTGCCTGTTAATTTCTAAAAAAGCTTTAGGATTTCCCATAATGACATTTGGTTTTAATAATCACGTTGCATATCCTGTATTTTCTGCTGGAGTTTTCTCATCTGCTCTTCTTGCAGCACCCGTTTGTATTCGATTGGCACCACCTGGATAAACTCCTCCACATAGCGGTTCCAGTTGTCGAGCATGGTTTTCGCCAGTTCCGATCCCGTGTAGAGGTAATGCTGGCGGATGAGCTCATGGAGTTCCTTCCTGCTGACGGCATCCTCCACCAGGTTGATTTCCACCATGTCCATGTTGCAGAAGAAGTCGAAGTTATGTGATTTGTCCCAGACGTAAGCCACGCCTCCCGACATACCCGCAGCGAAGTTGCGTCCAGTCTCACCGAGCACGACCACTCTTCCGCCCGTCATATACTCGCAGCAGTGGTCACCCGCTCCCTCGATGACAGCGACAGCACCTGAATTTCGGACAGCGAAGCGTTCACCCACCTTACCGTTGACATAGAGTTCCCCGCTGGTGGCTCCATAGAGTCCTGTGTTTCCTGCAATGATGTTGTCCTCCGCCTTGAAGCTCACCCTCGAAGGTGGGAGGATGGCGATACGTCCTCCACTGAGTCCTTTGGCATAATAATCGTTGGTTTCCCCTTCAAGTTTGAAAGAAATTCCGTGTTCAAGGAAAGCTCCGAACGACTGTCCTGCCGATCCTTTGAACTTGATGTTGATGGTGTTGTCGGGCAGTCCCTTCAGCCCATATTTCTCAGCCACAGCTCCGGAGAGCATGGCACCCACGGCGCGGTCTGTGTTCTTGACAGCGAAGTCGAGGTTCACCTCCTGCTGATTGAGAATCGCATTCTGTGCAGCGCTGATGATTTGCTTGTCAAGCACAGTGCCACTCATTCCGAGAGGAACCGCCGGAGCCTTTGCGTCGCCAGTGAAACGAAGTTCCCCTTTCTCCTGATAAGTCAGTCTTGAGAGATCAAGAACAGACGGCTTGGTTTCGATGAGTTCTGTATGTCCGACGATGTCGTTGAGGCTTCTGAATCCCATCTCCGCCAGATATTCCCTGACTTCCTGCGCCAGGAAAGTGAAGAAATTGACGAGATACTCATATCGACCGATGAAGTTCTTCCTGAGCAATGGGTTCTGTGTGGCCACTCCCATCGGGCAAGTATTGAGATTACATTTCCGCATCATCACACATCCGAGAACGATGAGAGCCGCAGTTCCGAACGCAAATTCCTCTGCTCCAAGGAGAGCCATGACGATGATGTCGCGCCCAGTCTTGATTTGTCCATCGACCTGAAGTCTGACTCCGTTTCTCAGTCCGTTTCGCACTAGTGTCTGCTGTGTCTCACTGAGTCCGATTTCGGGAGATATGCCCGCAAACCTCATGGAGCTGGCAGGCGATGCTCCTGTTCCTCCCTCAGCACCGCTGACGACGATGATGTCCGCCTTCGCCTTTGCCACACCAGCGGCAATGGTACCCACTCCACTCTCAGCAACGAGCTTCACAGAGACTGTGGCTTTTGGGTTGACATTCTTCAAGTCGAAGATAAGCTGAGCCAAATCCTCTATACTATAGATGTCGTGATGAGGGGGCGGTGAGATGAGCGAAATGCCCGGAATGGAATGTCTGGTCTTTGCAATGACTTTATCAACTTTGAATCCAGGCAGTTGTCCACCTTCACCCGGTTTCGCACCTTGCGCCACCTTGATTTGGATTTCCTCCGCATTGACGAGATATTCGGCAGTGACTCCAAATCGTCCAGATGCCACCTGCTTGGTTTTGCTGTTGAGGCTGATGCCATCAAAAGTGGCATGGAAACGCTCTGCATCCTCCCCACCTTCTCCTGTGTTGCTTCTCGTACCGAGCTTGTTCATGGCAAGACAGATGGCCTCGTGCGCCTCTTTTGACAAAGCTCCAAAACTCATGGCACCAGAAACGAAATGCTTCACGATCTGGTCCACCGGCTCCACGTCCTCAAGGGGAATCGGATTCTTCTTCCATCCGATGAAGTCGCGAATGAAGATTGGCTCCTCCTTCTCATCCACCTTTTTGGAATACTCCTTGAATTTGGCATAGTCGCCCAAGCGTGTGGCCAGCTGAAGCGTCGCGATGGTCTC
>OMUD01000164.1 GCA_900314125.1 uncultured Prevotellaceae bacterium
AAATCTTCTCATTAATAAGCGACAAATTGTCTAAAGCTAATTTTTAGAACCACCCTAATTTGAAATGCGGTGTGGACGTTGTCCTGTCTTCAGCTCTCAAGAGGATTGACTGCAAGGACTGAATGTCCGGCAAAATTGAATGATTATAATAAAGGAATGTAAACAAGACCATGCCTGCAACAAAAAAAACAATTCTCATCCGACACTGTCATACGTCACACAATTATATGACATGAAAAAGAACAAAAGGTTTAAGATTCGTGCTGTTTTTTTCTGCAAAAAATCAAAAAAAGGCATCTTTTTGTCACACCTCCATTATTATTGGCGACTTTTTGTATTTTTCCATAAAAAAACCAGGTATGTGTCTCACGACGCATACCTGTTTTCCAATAAAACATCTTTTACTGATTAAAAAAAGAAAAAACTTTACATATATAATAAGGAGTGTTAATTCTGTTGTGTATATTAAATTTACTGATTGACAGTTATTTGTTATCGTTGAGGCAAAATTACGATATTTTTTCTCACGCACAATACCTTTGCGTCAATAATAATTTGCAAAAAGTCGGAAGAATATGCAAAGTAATTGAAAATAATGTTGTATATTTGCAAAAAGGAGTGTCAGATATGCAGAAAGTCGGAATAATAGGAGACTACATCCACCCCCTCGAGGCCTTGAGTCAAGAGATTGAGCGGCGAGAGATTATGGTGATAGACGGTGTCACGATGATGCCGAAATACCATGAGCCTTTCGTCTATCCCCATGTGGTGATTGCCCTCTGCCATCAAGGTAGGGTTCGTCTGAGCTATGACATGAAGCCGATACAGGATTTCTTGCCTCACGACATATCTGTGTGTTACCCCGGTCACTTCCTGACCACCCACGAAACATCCGACGACTACCGCGCCACCCTGCTCGTCATCTCTCAGAAATGTCATGAGACCCTCCACCACCGGCTCACGTACGGCAAGAACATGGTTTACCACCGCAATCCCACCTTCCACCTGTCGGACGAGCACTACGCCTGCATGCAGCACATCATCAAGCTGATGCGCGATGCTGGCAACCTCAGCATCCCCCGCAGAAAAGACATCTTGGTCAGCGCCCTGGACCTGTTCAGCCTGATGATTGACGAGTTCCGCAAAAGCGCCCTTGGGGACAACGCCGACAGCAACTTATTCAATCAGTTCTTCGATGCAATCGTGGAGCATTACAAAGAAAACCGCGAGGTGAATTACTATGCCCAGCTGCTTTGCCTTTCTCCAAAGTATTTCGGCAACATCATCAAGCAGGAGACGGGCATGAGTGCCGGTTACTGGATTTCCCATTATGTCACCACCCAAGCTAAGATGATGCTCCGCTCTCGCCGCGACCTGAGCATCCAGCAGATTGGCGACGATCTGGGTTTCGACAATCAGGCCATCTTCTCGAGGTATTTCAAGCATGTGGTGGGTGTGACCCCGTCGGAATACCGCCAAGACAGCAGTATCGAAGCATAGAAGCCATATTTCTGACCTCACTAGCCAAGAAAACAAAAATCCGCAACCTTTATAGGGCTGCGGATTTTTTTAGGTATCGCATCGTTTACGACACCATGGTCATCGGGTCGTAATAGAGCACGACTTTTCCTGCCTTCAGCGATTTGGGCACATCAATCAGCCTTTGGTTTCGCGAGCCTCTGAAGAGGAGGTCTGTGTCGCGCTGTGATTCCACGTACGGTCCATCAACGAGGACATCAATCAATTCGAGAAGTTTCCTCTGCTTCGGCATTCTCACAAGCATCTCGAAGGTATATCCAGTCCAGCACCAGATGGTTTTGCTGGACTGGCTCCTGATTGCCTGCGCCAGTTCGGTGAATCCTTCAGCCTGGTACATCGGGTCGCCTCCCGAGAAAGAAACATTGGCAAAGGGGTCTTGCATGATGATCTTCATGATTTGTTCCGTAGTCATCATACGGCCATTGTTGATGTCCCACGACTGCGGGTTGTGGCACCCCTTACACTGGTTGACACAGCCAGCGGCATATATAGAAGTGCGGAACCCCGGTCCATCGACCATCGTATCTTCTATGATGTTAAGCACAGACAGCATATCGCTTGTTTTTTTGATTGATGTTCTAAAATCTCATTATCTTATTGCTTCCACCCTCCTGATTTTCTTAAAGCTTATCTTCAGGGAAGAGTGTGAGTTGGTTTCCAGAATCCACGTGAGTGACCCTGTCGTTGAGTTCAGCCAGCTTGCCCTTGTTCCATCTGTCGGTGGTTCCCACGAGGTAGCCAGTGATTCTCTGCAGGCGGTCGATGTTGTCGGAGCCACACTTCGGGCAGACGTGCATATTAGGGTCAGCATTCTCATACCCGCAGTCCATGCATCGGTTGCGGTTGTGATTGACGCTTCCGTATCCCATGTCGTATTTGTCCATCATATCGACGATACTCATGATGACCTGCGGGTTGTGGGTGGCATCGCCATCAATTTCCACATAGAAGATGTGTCCTCCACGAGTGAGGTTGTGGTATGGTGCCTCCACCTCCGCCTTGTGTCGTGCAGAGCATTTGTAATACACCGGCACGTGGTTGGAATTGGTGTAGTAGTCGCGGTCGGTGACACCCGGTATGATACCGAATTCCTTACGGTCGAACTTGGTGAAGCGTCCTGCCAGTCCTTCGGCCGGTGTTGCCAACACACTGTAGTTGTGGTGATATTTCTCACTGAACTCGTTGACGCGGTCACGCATGTAAGTGACGATTTTGAGTCCCAGTTCCTGCGCCTCTTCCGACTCACCATGGTGTTTGCCGATCAATGCCACGAGGCATTCCGCCAGTCCGATGAATCCGATTCCGAGCGTTCCCTGGTTGATGACGGACTCCACGGATTCGTTAGGCTTGAGGTTCTCGCTTCCGATCCAGAGGCTCTTCATCAAGAGCGGGAACTGCTTGGCAAACGCTGTCTTCTGGAAGTTGTAGCGGTCGTTGAGCTGACGAGCCGCCACATCGAGCATGTTGTCGAGTTTAGCGAAGAAAAGGTTGATTCTCTCCTGCTTGTCCTGCACCTTCATGCATTCGATGGCCATCTTCACGATGTTGATGGTGGTGAAGGAGAGGTTTCCGCGTCCGATGGACGTTTTCGGTCCGAACCTGTTTTCGAACACCCTTGTGCGGCAACCCATGGTAGCCACCTCGTGGAGATAGCGTTTCGGGTCGTTCGGGTCCCACTCGTCGCATTGGTTGAATGAAGCGTCGAGGTTGAGGAAATTCGGGAAGAAACGTCGTGCCGACACCTTGCATGCGAGTTGATAGAGGTCGTAGTTAGGATCTTCCGGGAGGTAGTTCACCCCTCTTTTCTTCTTCCAGATTTGGATTGGGAAGATGGCTGTCTCACCATTGCCCACTCCTTCGAAAGTGCTGATGAGGAGCTCACGCATAATGCAGCGTCCTTCGGCAGACGTGTCGGTTCCGTAATTGATGCTGGAGAAGACCACCTGGTTGCCACCACGGGAATGGATGGTGTTCATGTTGTGGATAAACGCTTCCATGGCCTGATGCACCCTTCCCACGGTCTTGTTGATGGCGTGCTGCACAGCCCTCTGCTCTCCCTGGAGTTTGTCCACAGGCTTCTTGATATAGTCGTCGAGCGGCTTGTCGTAGTATTCAGAAAGGTCAAGCCCCATGACCGTCTCCACGTTCTTGAGTTCTTCCTTGAAACTGGAGCGCACGAACGGAGCGAGATAGAAGTCGAAAGCCGGAATGGCCTGTCCTCCGTGCATCTCGTTCTGTGCCGTCTCCATGGAGATGCAGGCGAGCATGCTTGCGGTCTCTATTCGCTTTGCTGGTCGCGACGAGCCGTGTCCGGCAGCAAATCCGTGGTTGAGGATGTTGTCGAGCGGATGCTGCACGCACGTGAGCGACTTGGTAGGATAATAGTCCTTGTCGTGGATGTGCAGGTAGTTGTGCTTCACCGCTTCCCTGGTGTCATCAGAAAGGAGATAGTCATCAACAAAGGGCTTGGTTGATTCACTTGAGAACTTCATCATCATACCAGCTGGCGTATCGGCATTCATGTTGGCGTTCTCTCGGGTGACATCATTATTCTTAATATTGATAATCTCCTGGAAGATCGCCCTTGTTTTCGCCTTACGCGCGATGCTCCTCTGGTTGCGGTATGCGATATACTTCTGCGCCACATCTTTCCTCGAGCTCTTCATGAGCTCGATTTCCACTCTGTCCTGAATATCCTCCACACTCATCTGAGAGTTTCCATGGAAAGCGATGTGGTCGGTGATTTTCTGAATGAGTTGCTCATCCTCACCTTTCTCTGTTTGCAGCATGGCCTTCCTTATGGCTGCCATGATTTTCTGCTCATTAAAGCCGACAGTTCTGCCGTCTCTTTTCAAGACTGTCTGGATCATATTGGTTCGATATTTAGTTTTGGCAGGGCGCTAGTCCCCCCCTTATTATAATGAATGTATAAAAAAATAATCGCTTACGCTTGGACTGAATGAAAAAGTGTTTAACCTAAAACAAAGCCTTCTGTTTCAATAGATTTATTCGAAATCCGTATTAAATTTATCTCTTTCATTTTCGTTTACAAAGATAGCACAAATAACAATACGTTATATCTTTTGGAAAACTTTTTATGTGTTAAAATTTGTTAATCCACTGATTATCAATACCAATTTACATAAAAACGGAAAACTTTGATTATTTTTAAGTTTTCAAAGTTTTCCAAAAATGCATATTATTCACAATGTATGCAGCATGCGAGCCACTCCATCTCATTCAACTTTCCCAGAGGCAGATACAAACATCCTTTGGCAGAAACAACCGTTTCCTCCAAAGGATGTAAACCCATTGCCACCAATTGTCGGAGCTCCTGGAACGGGATATTCAGATATTACGATTGAAATGTTCAGTCCTCCATATATGTGGAATAAGTGAGTACGAAGTCGGGGAAGATTTTGTAGTTGACGTTGAGCACCTGCTCATCGTCGGTTTTAAATTCCTGCAACTGGAATGTTCCCTCCTGCTCTTCCTTGAAAGGCAGCACCTTGAAATGTTTGAGGAAATCGACTTTTCTCCTATGTAGCATTTTGAAAGCCGTCTCCTTGGCCGACCAATGCAGGAGGAGCTGATTGATGTTCTGCGCCTGCTCATCTTCCCTGACGAACCGTTCACGCACTTTTTCCACCCTGTCGGCAATCTGCTCTATATCGATTCCGATTTCTCCCTCAGTGGCCAGTGCCACCGCCACATAGTCCTTGGTGTGGGATATGCTGATATCCATTTTCTCATAATCCGGGAGATGTGGTGCTCCGTCGTCGTCATAGAAGATATCGACTTGCCTGTCGAGCATGTCGTAGAGCAAGACTCGCACCGCCACCCATTCGAGGATTCGTTTTTGTGACTTGAACCTCCTGTTGGCTTCTTCTCTGACAGAGACATCGTCGGGCAAGAGGTAGAAGAG